>JAIXUZ010000249.1 GCA_027483285.1 Bacteroidota bacterium | reverse complement strand
TAATTATATAGTAACCACAAGTAACTAACTGTCAGTTGTCAGATATCATCTTTCAACTATTCAGATAAGAAGCGCAGCGCCAACTCATAGCTCCGTAAGCCAAAGCCCGATATCACCCCAATACATTTAGGGGCAAGCAATAAGGTATGGCGGTATTCTTCACGGGCATATACATTAGATATGTGGACTTCTACCGTAGGTATAGCCACTCCGCCAATAGCATCTGCAATAGCAACCGATGTATGAGAGTATCCCCCTGCATTAATAACTATGGCATCAAAATTACCCCGCGCAGCATGTATGGTGTTAATAATCTCACCCTCAACATTAGATTGAAAGTATTGCAATGCAATATTTGCAAACTGCTGGTTTAAGGTAAGTAGGTAACTCTCAAAGCTTTTGCTTCCATAAACTTCGGGTTCGCGTGTGCCTAAAAGGTTCAGGTTGGGGCCGTTGATTATTAATATCTTCTTCATGTGCTTATGGTTTCAAATTTATGGTAGTTTTGCTACAAAACACATCTCTCATGAAAAAACTAGTTTACCTGTTGTTTATTGTTGCCACACTTGGCGCTATTGGCTGCGAGAAAAAATTAACAGCCACTGAATACAACAACAAAATAATTAACGAGCAAAGCAAGGTGCTCGATTTGGTGCTTGAGTTTACTTCTAAGGTAGACAGCAGCGACATGAAAGGCGCCCGCCTGCTGTTAGACAAAACCGGCATCCAGTGCGACTCTTCTATCAAAATTATTGAGGCTATGGGGCCGTTTGAAGATGATGCTACCTTTAAAGATGCGGCTATCGACTTGTTTAAGTTTTACAAACGTGCCTTTGCGCAAGATTATAAAGAACTGCTTGATATTATTGAAAAAGAAGAACCAACCATGGACGACCTGGACCGTGTAAATACTATTGTGGAAAAAGTAGGCGATGAGGAAAAAATAGTTGACGATAAAATTCAAACCGCGCAAAAAGCTTTTGCCGACAAGCACAATGTGAAAATTACCGATAACTCTTTACAAGACAAAATCGATAACCTGGATAAGTAAAACATCTGGTATAAAAGCATAAAAAAATCCCCCCTGACTTAGCGCCAGGGGGGGATTTTTATTTAGGGCAAGCCCTGATTATTTTTTAGCTTTTTTAACTTTCACCTTTTGGGCAAGTTTAACGGCCTGGTATAAGTTTACTATACCGGCTGTGTTGCAAAGGCTGCTAAAGGTAGTATTTTCAGGAGCAGCACCCGGGCCGCCACCAGTACCTGGCTTAACAACTTTACGTTTGCCTTGTTTCTTCACACTCTTAAGCATGATAGATTTAATCTGGTCTGGCGTTAAGTGTGGGAAGTATGATTTAAGAACAGCCGCAACACCTGTAGCAGCAGGCGATGCCATAGAAGTACCACTGTTAGATTTGTATTGTCCATCGGGCGTTGTAGAGTAAATATCAACACCAGGAGAGAAAATATCTACTGATTTTTTACCGTAGTTAGAGAAGCTTGCAACGCCTTCAGCGTCGTTTTTCCATGATGATGCACCAACAACAATCCAGTTAGCTGCCTGGCCACCACCAACGTAGTTGCGGTCTGGGAAGTGTGGCCCAAAAGCATCAAGGTCGTAAGAGTCGTTTCCAGCGGCTTGTATTAAAAGCACACCTTTGCTTTGAGCGTATTTCACTGCTTCGTCAACCGCTTTTTTATCGCTGGCAAAGTATTTACCAAAGCTCATATTGATAATTTGGGCACCATTATCGGCAGCGTAACGTATACCGTTGGCTACGTCTTTATCGCGCTCGTCGCCGTTAGGCACAACACGCACTGCCATAATGCTAACATTGTCAGCTACACCTTTAATACCAATATCGTTTTTACGGTTAGCACCAATAATGCCGGCAACGTGCGTACCGTGGCTGGCATCAGCACCTTTAACATCGTTGTTTCCGTAGTTACGGTCGCTGCTGTCTTCGTAGTTGTCGCCAACAATAGTGCGTGGGTTAAAGTCTTTGTTTAAAGAGTATTCTACAAGGTCTTGGAAGTATTTGTAGTATTCTTTAATGTCTGCAGCAAAAGCGGCATCGTCTTTAGCACCAAATACCGACATAAAACGTAGGTTGCCTAAAGCAGCTTTAACGTCTTTTTTGTCAGTTTTAAGGGTAGGTAATTTATCAGCAGTAATAACGTCTATGCCAAACTCTTGTTTTACTAAAGCAATATCAGCATCAATGCTCTCTGCAATAGGTTTAATAAAGTTATACTGGCCACCCATGGTGCTTTTTTTATCATCATACTCCTTTACGGCACGGGTATAAATTTCAAAATCAGCTTTATCAGCAGGGGCAATATCAGCCGCTGCTTTACCTTTAAATTTGCCGTCAAATTTGTTAATCAAACGTACAAACTCATAAGTATCCTGGTCTACGTTTTTGCCGTCTTTGCCACCAATAAAGTTCCAGCCGTGCACATCGTCAATGTAGCCGTTTTTATCGTCGTCAATACCGTTACCGGCAATCTCGCCTGGGTTGGTCCACATTACGTCTTTCAAGTCTGGGTGTTCAGAGTCTACACCAGAGTCAATAACCGCTACTACTACTTTTACCGATGTTTTGTCGGCTAGTAGTTCTTTGTAAGCGCG
>JAIXUZ010000316.1 GCA_027483285.1 Bacteroidota bacterium | reverse complement strand
ATTTACGTCTAACGTAACCATTCCCGCTGATGCCTATACCACTACGGTGCCTATTTTGCTTGATGCCAAGGAGAGCGGCGTAAACCGCTACCGCATTGCACTTAGCGTGGTAGAGGGCGAAACCAACGTATACAATAACGTAGCCGATATTTTTGTAAACGTGCTGGACAGCCGCGAGAAGGTACTGATACTGGCCGCATCGCCACACCCTGATATTGCAGCCCTGAAGAACGCCATTGAGAGTAACGAAAACTACGAAGTGGAAGTAGGCCTGGGTAACGACTTTACAGCTTCGCTGGCGGGCTACAGCCTGGTGATAATGCACCAGCTACCCTCTAACCAAAATATGGGCACCCGCTTTACCGATGAGCTTACGGCAAAATCATTACCGGTGCTGTACATACTGGGCGGGCAAACCAATACCATACAGTTTAACAAGCTGGGCGCGGGCGTTAGCATTACCGGCAGTCGCATAGGCTCTGTAAACGATGTACAGCTGAGCATAGCCCCCAACTTCTCTTACTTTACCCTAAACGACGAAACCCGCAAGGCACTGCCACTGTTCCCGCCGCTGCAATCGCCATACGGAACATACGGTATTACCAATTCAGCATCAGTACTGGGTTACCAGCAGATAGGCACGGTTAAAACCGAAAACCCATTGGTGCTGTTTAACGAGGTTAACGGCCGCCGCACAGGTGTTATTGCCGGCGAAGGCTTATGGCGCTGGAGGCTGGAAGACTACCAGAACAACCAAAGCCATACGCTGTTTAACGAGTTTGTGGGTAAGGTGGTGCAATATCTTTCTGTTAAAGAAGATAAGAGCTATTTCCGCATAAGTGGTAAGACAATTTTTAACGAGAATGAGCCTATCATATTAGATGCCGAGTTATACAACCAAAGCTATGAGCTGGTTAACACACCTGATGTGGACCTGACCATTAGCAATGCCGAGGGCAAAGCCTTTAGCTACCGCTTTAGCAAAACCAGCAATGCCTACCGCCTAAATGCGGGCCAGTTGCCCCCCGGCGAGTATAAGTACACCGCCCGTGTAAAGCTGGGCGATAAAGCCTATAGCAAGGCCGGTAGCTTTAGCATTGCCGCCATTAAGGTAGAGCTTACCAATACCGTGGCAGACCACCGCCTGCTGTATACCCTTGCACAGAAAATGGGCGGCAAAATGTACTACCCTAAACAGCTAGACAACTTATTGGCCGACCTTGAAAAACGCGAGGATATTAAGCCTGTATCGTACACCCAAAAACGCCTTGACGACCTTATTAACCTGCGCTGGATATTCTTTATCCTGCTGGCACTGCTTGGGTTGGAGTGGTTTATTAGGAAAAGGAATGGAGCTTATTAGGGCATAGGGGGTAGGTTATAGGGGATAGTAAATCTGTTTTAATGGAACATGAATTTACCTAACGTTACATATAACCCATCAGAACCACCTATAAATGGTATTGTGTTTATCCATGCCACATGGAGCGGATATTCTGTTTTAGGCTTACAACGGTTTTCCAATTCTATCAAAGAATATAAAGACTTCCCTTTATATATTTATGACATTGACTCTCTTGAATATAGTTTGTTTGCTGAAAAGTATACTATTCGATCACACGGCTATGGCGAGTTATATAGATTAGAGAATGGTGTTGCTGAGTTTATGAGTAAGGTAGAAAACAATTAAATATCAATCTAATTACCTTGACAATGGGGTAGTGACGGTCGTATCTTTGTGGTAAACCTATTTGCTATGCTAAACCTATACTTCATTTACGAGCAAACTGCTCGTTCCTCTCAATCGTGTTTTACTTAAAGTATTGGTTTAAGTCGACGGTGATATTTTGTGTGATAAAAGTTAAAATTTTGTTACAACAGAGCGCCTTTGGCGAACTAAAAATGAAAAACTAAAAGTGAAAAATGTAACCACAACGCCCTTTGGGCACCCCTCCTTAAAAAGTAGGGGAGTTGTTGACGAAATGTTTAATTTTTATTACAACAGAGCGGCGAAGAGAGCATCCCCTCTTGAGAGGGGTGGCCCGATAAAATCGGGACGGGTGTGTTAATTGGAGTAGAACACACCTCCCCCTGACGCTTGCGCCAGGGTACTCCTCTCAAGAGGAGATTTTTAAAATTTAGAGTAAACTATAATTGAATTTTGATTGAGAAAATGAATTGCAAAAACGTTAAAATTTACTACAATAGATAGGGATAGGTGAGTTTAAAGTGTAAAACTAAAAGTGAAAAATGAATACTATTTGTCTTTGTGCCCTTTGCGGAAAATACTTTGCGCTCTTTGCGGTTAGATATGGGTAAACTATTATTAGATTATGAATGAAAAAATGAGTAACGAAAACTTAAAAAAATACTACAACAGATAGGGATTGGGCGGGGTAAACTATAGTTAAACTAAAAGTGAAAAACGATTAACTAAAAGCTGTTTCGGGGAACTAACAATATACTATTCATAACCACCAACTACGAACCACGAACTGCCAACTAAAATAAATAACTTAGCAACCATGAACGTCACTCCCGTACTCGATATTCGTAACCTCTCGGTAGATTTTGCCGGGCAGGGGCAGGTATTGCGGGTGGTAGATAACATCAGCCTTAGTGTTAATCCAGGTGAGACGGTGGCCTTGGTGGGCGAGAGTGGCTCGGGCAAGTCGGTAACATCCCTGGCTATTATGCAACTGTTGCAAAAGCCCGCAGGGCGCATTGCGGGTGGAGAAATCCTCCTTAACATAAACGGCACCCAAACCGATTTGGTAAAGCTGAAAGAGGAAGAAGTGCGCCGCTACCGCGGTAAGCACATGGCTATGATTTTTCAGGAGCCTATGACCTCGCTAAACCCGGTGCTGACCTGCGGTTATCAAGTGGCAGAGGCCTTGATGCTGCACGAGGGGCTGAATAAAAAACAGGCCCGCGAGCGTTGCATTGAGTTGTTCGACCATGTAAAACTACCCCGGCCACAAGCCGTATACGATGCCTATCCGCACCAACTGTCGGGTGGGCAAAAGCAAAGGGTGATGATAGCCATGGCTATATCGTGCAAGCCGCAACTGCTTATTGCCGATGAGCCTACAACCGCGCTCGATGTTACGGTGCAGAAGTCGATAATAGAACTGCTGGGCCGCCTGCAACAGGAGTATGGCATGGGCATTATATTTATATCGCACGATTTGGGCGTAGTGTCTGATATTGCCAGCCGTGTGGCGGTTATGTACAAAGGTAAAATGGTGGAAAATGCCACCGCTGCTGATATATTTAAAAACCCACAACACCCCTATACCAAAGGGTTATTGGCTTGTCGCCCGCCAATGGATAAGCGGCTTACCCGCCTGCCCGTTGTAGGCGATTTTATGCTGACCGATACCGAAGGCCGTTTTACCGAAACAGGGTTGACTGTTGATGGTATCCGCGCTACACTGGCAGTTGACGATAGTGCGGTACGTGCCCAAAGTGAACAAATTGCCAAAGGCGATGTGCTGTTAAAGGTGGAAAACCTGAAGGTATATTACCCTGTTAAAAAGGGCGTGTTTGGCCGCGTTACCGACCATGTAAAGGCGGTAGACGATATCAGCTTTAATTTATACAAAGGCGAAACGCTTGGCCTTGTTGGCGAATCGGGATGTGGAAAAACAACCTTAGGGCGTACTGTTTTGCGCTTGCTGGAAGCCACGAGTGGTAATGTACAATTTGAGGGGAAAGACCTGTTTGGTTTATCGACCGGAGATATGCGCCGTTTGCGCCGCGAGATGCAGATAATATTTCAGGACCCGTATTCGTCGCTAAACCCGCGGCTTACCATAGGCCACGCCATTAGCGAGCCTATGCTAGTACACAAGCTTTGCGATGCCAAAGCCGCCAAGGTCCGCACTATTGATTTGTTAGAGAAAGTAGGCTTAAAAGCCGAGCATTATAACCGTTACCCGCACCAGTTTAGCGGTGGGCAACGGCAACGGGTTTGCATAGCGCGTGCGCTGGCACTAAACCCCAAGTTTATTGTGTGCGATGAGTCGGTCTCGGCGCTGGATGTGTCGGTACAGGCGCAGGTGCTAAACCTGCTGAACGGCCTGAAAAATGAGTTCGGGTTTACCTACATATTTATAACCCATGATATGAGTGTTGTCCGCTTTATGGCTGACCGTATTATGGTGATGAACAAGGGAAAGATAGAGGAACTTGGCTTTACAGCAGATGTATTTGCCAAGCCAGAAAGCCAGTACACGCAGAAGCTGATTGATGCGATACCAGGGGTACTCTAATTGAAGTCATCCCGCACTTGATGCGGGATCTCCGACTGTACCTATAAGGATAGCTATCATCTTAGGAGATCCCTGCTTTCGCAGGGATGACAACTAGGGCCTTAGCTTTTTAATTGCTTCAGATAACAACTCTACCGCCCTGTCAATCTCCTGCTCCGTAGTAAACCTGCCAATACTCAGGCGGAGCGATGAATAAGCTTGTTCCTCGGTTAAACCCATAGCCAGTAACACATGGCTGGGCTGGGGTAGGGCAGACGTACACGCCGAGCCGGTAGCCATTGCCAGTTGCGGTACGCGGGTTATCAGTTGTTCTGATTTTATACCCTCAATACAAATGTTAAGGGTATTGGGTAAGCGGTGTTGGGTATCGCCATTAATGGTAATACCGCCAATAGTTAAAAGTTCTTTCTCAAGTTTGTTTCTTAGCATAGTAATCCGCTCCTCGCTCCTCGCTTCTCGCTCCTCCAGCGCAAGCGCAGCGGCAGCACCCAATCCCACAATCCCCGGAACGTTAAGGGTGCCTGAGCGCAGCCCATTCTCGTGCCCGCCACCGTCTATTTGCGGTATAAGTGTCACGCGTGGGTTTTTACGGCGCACATAAATTGCGCCTACTCCCTTAGGTCCGTAAAACTTATGGGCTGATAGTACCAGCACATGGATATTGTCCTTTGTAACATCAATCGGAACTTTGCCAACTGCCTGGGTAGCATCGCATATAAATACCAGGTTATGGTCGGTAGCAATTTGCCCAATTTCGGCTACGGGATGTAAAGTGCCCGTCTCGTTATTGGCATACATAAGACAAATGCCTATGGTTGTCGCTTTAATAGCGGATTTTAGCTCTGTTAAATTTACCCCGCCCAATTGGTCAACACTCAGATAGGTGATTTCGCAGCCTTGTTTTTCAAGCCTATGACAAACATCTAAAACTGCCTTATGCTCTGATTTGCAGGTAATTATGTGGTTTCCCTTTTGCTTGTACGCTTCGGCTAACCCTTTCAAAGCCATGTTCAGCCCCTCTGTACTCCCCGATGTAAAGTAAACCTCTTGCGGTGTAGCGTTTATAAGGCTTGCAACCTGCTCCCGCGCTGTTTTTACGGCATCGGTAGCTTGCCAACCAAAGTTGTGGCTGTTGCTGGCTGCATTGCCAAACTTATGGGTAAAATAAGGAAGCATTGCCTCTAAAACCATTGGTTCTAAAGGCGTTGTAGCGTTATAATCAAGATATATAGGAGCTTGTGCACTCATTTACCTTGCAAAGGTAGACATAGTAAGCATACCAATAGTATGTCATATTTCTTAAAGTGTATTAGGTGTTTTTGTAAAGCACTTATTATCAACGCTTTGATATAATTTGTTAACTTCTGTGCTCATAACTCAATGTTATAACTTGCGTGAGTCGAAAATTCTTCGTAATTTGCTAAGAATTATAAACAAATCGCACCCAATTGATTTGCGGATGAAGAAACATTTACTAACAGGATTTTTTGTAGCGGCAAGCGCTGGTTTGCTTATTTACACTGCCTTTTACAATAAAGGTATTAATGGCGGTGTAGCGGTTAAGCACCAAAGCAAGCAGGAATATAAAAGTTTTGTGCCAACGGCTAAAAGTAACCAGTACGAGGTTTTTAGCAAGTTGTTTAAGAACAATGCCGACGAGGCCGCTGTAGACAACACCCTTGTAGTTTTAGATAATATAGTAGCCGATCATACTAATGATGTGGCTTCAACCGTATTTCCTTATACTATATTGGCTGAGCCTTTAGAACTGGCTAAAGTTGGATTTACAGAATACACTTTATCAGCCGGTGCTGCACAAACCATTACTAATCCGGAAACGGGCACCAGCCTTAACATAAAAGCTAACTCTTTTATTAATGAGTATGGCGAGTTGGCTGAAGGTAACCTAAAGCTGTTTATGCGCGAGATGCATTCTGCACCCGAATATTTTATGCGCGGTGTACCTATGAATGGCTTTGAAAGCGCAGGCATGCTTGAGCTTAAAGCATTTGATTCTGAAGGCAATACCTTACAGCTAAACAGCGAAAAACCTGTTGATGTATTAATGGCTTCTACTATTAGTGGTGGAAACTACTCTGTTTATAGCTTAGATGAGTCTACCAAAAGCTGGAGGTTGAAAAACTCAGGCCTTAAACATTTAACCCCACAAACAGGTGCTAAAAAGAAAAACCAGGATTTTGATACCAATATATCACTGGCCCCTGTAAAAAAAGGCATTCATATTTTTAAACAGGAACTTCGTTTTAAAACGTACCTAAACTACCGTGCGTATCCTGAAATGGAGGCCTACAATAACGTAGAATGGGTATATACTGGTAAAAACGCTAAGTTGATTAGCTTAGGGTTAATGAAAGACCGCACCAACCCATTCGGTTCTCGTCGTAAGGGCAAAGGCCTTTTATTCAACTACTGGACTGATGTTAAATTACAGAAAGATAATTCAGGCCAACTGCATATGATATTTACCAATGGTGCAGAGGTTGTTGATATTACCGTTAAGCCCGAGCATATCTACGGTAGCCCTATTAACGCTGATGCTATGTACGACGAATACACTGCTATGGCAGGTAAAAGGATTAAGCGTGCAGCTGATGAAGTTGTTGAAGAAGCAGTTGAAACTTTCGACCCCGCTACTCTTCCACATGGTTTTACTTCGTTAAGTAGCTTTACTATCGATGAGTTGGGTTTATATGGTTTAAATCAAACACTTACATATAGCCAAACAGCTAACCTTTCGGTAACTTTTACTGATGAGAATAACAACACCTTAGCGCCGACTGTTTTTTATCAGTACGATAGGGCCCTAAATACTTACCAGGTTGTAAACGCTGCAGACTTATTTAAAATAGGTTACAACAATAGCAATACCAACATTTTGTTTGCCGTAACCGGTTCTCACGAGGTAGCTGTGTTAGATACCAAGTCTTTCGACGAGATGCTGGTTAAATCTACTTTAGGCTACAAGCTTTTAGCTAAACTAACCCGTCGCAACATCCATTCGGTTGATGATGTGGTAGCCCTTTTCAATAGCTAATATTTATAAAAACATATT
Source organism: Bacteroidota bacterium (assembly GCA_027483285.1). GTDB lineage: Bacteria > Bacteroidota > Bacteroidia > CAMBQF01 > CAMBQF01 > CAMBQF01. Next base: position 3,462 of record JAIXUZ010000316.1, on the reverse strand, counting down.
TTGAAAACCCCTGCCAAGCGGGGCTTTTTGTTTTACACAAGGTGTAACTTTTAGCCTGTTAGTCCGTAATTCTAAGCTCTAACCACCTGTTTATGCAATGGCTATTTACCCTGCTTATTATTTTGCTTTGCAGCCATTCGTGTTATAGCCAAAGTAAGGTGCCTGCAATATTTAATGATTACAACCGCTTTGTAACTGAGTTTTCTAAACTGTCTGAATGGGAATGGTATATAGCAAATGACAATAGTTGCTATAGGTATAATGCATGGAAAAAGGTGTATAAGGATATTGATTCTCTTACTGCAGAAGTAACAATTAGTTCTCCCAATAATAGCCGCAACCGAATAAAATATATTAATATCTTTTTGAGTGATAACAAAGATTTTCAGGACGATATAAATCAAAATAAATTATATGTAGTGTTGGATGATTTACAAAAGGTGGTTAATGATGACGGTTTTTCTAAAATGAACTCCTTTACTCCTTTTATGGCCAGGATATTGTTAAAGACCTAAGAACAACGCTGATAACAGATTATAAAATAATGTTTGTGAGCGGTAGTTCGGAAGGAGGGCCCAATACATTTAACTATGCATTAGCATTGTCCTTCAATGATCCTGAATTTTATGTTGAAGATAGTCCACCCGTATTTTTGGAAAATGATACAACTACATTAACTCTTCCTAAACCAGAATTGCCGGACAGTAATTTAGCTAATCCACCTACAGTCTTGCAGGCGGTGCTTGCAGACAATAACATCATTAAGCCATTCATAGAACAACTAATGGATGATACATTCAGGGTTACTCTTGAAAACGAGTATAATTTGAATTATTCTATAAAAACAAACCGGGAGTTTAATTGTATAGGAAATGATACTACTCAAAGCAATATAGAATTCACTTTAAATGGCAATTGCTTTGAAACCGGTGGTTTTTTAAGTCTGTCGTATGAGTGTGCCGGGAAAAAACCTGAGCCGGATTCTTGGGCGCGATACCTTTCTTTAGCAAATAGTTTAACCACATATTTAAATGTAGATAAGCCTCTTGTTTATACAAGAGACAATATCAATAAATATAACTCAGCAAAGCAAATTGTATATCCTGCATTTGGCAAATGCGTTATCTATAACTTTGGTATGTCTAACTGTTATTTGCCATGTGGAGTAATGGGTAAATACTATTTCTCTGCTGATATTTATTTCTGCGGATGTTCCTTTGAATATGACAAGTAGCTATCTTCGCCCAATAACACTGCGCTTTGTTTGTACTTCTTCCGGCGGCATATGCAGCCTTAGGTATATTTTTAATTTATAAGCTCCGCTTTTTTCAGGTGGCAGGCATCAGCTGCCGTTTTTTGTCGGGTGTTTTCTTATTAAAGATATTGGCAGGCACTGCGCTGGTTGCTATCTATACTTATTATTATACCGAGCGAACTACAGCCGATGTGTTTAAATATTTTGACGATAGCGAGGTAATGTTCAATGCCCTGCGGCACCATCCGTCCGACTATTTTCAAATGCTCTTTGGCGTCAATAACGATTCTCCTCACTTCGACCAGTACTACAATCAAATGAACAACTGGTACCGTGTATACGAGAGTAACCTCTATAACGACAGCCATACCATAATCCGCTTTAATGCTGCCGTAAGGCTTTTTTCCGGCGGATATATCGGCGTTCATACTGTCTTTATGTGCTTTATAGCACTAATGGGGCTAACTGCCCTATACAAGGTGTTTTCAGCTTTTATAATACAACATAGGCAAGCGTTGGCTATTGGTATATTTCTGTTGCCATCGGTACTGTTTTGGGGCTCTGGGGTGTTGAAAGAAGGCCTCTTGTTTTTTGCCATTGGCACTGCTGTGTTTTGCTTAGAGCAACTACTATCCCGCAAAGGTAAATGGTGGCATTGGCCGGGCTTATTCTTTGCCTTAGCACTAATGTTCATCTGCAAAATGTATGTGCTCATAGCTCTGTTCCCCGGCATTATTGCCTATAGTTGGATTCGACTTTCTGCCAATAAATGGGTATATCTAAAATACCTTGCTGTTATAGCTGTATGCACAATTGCGGCGGTAAATATTAAGGTGGTATTGCCTAAGGATGATTTTCTGGAAACGTTATCAGAAAAGCAGCGCGACTTTATGGGCCTTGCTGATTCTATGAAATCGGGCAGCATTATCCACATAAATAAACTGGAGCCAACCTTTAAAAGCTTTGCGCTTAACGCCCCCGAAGCGTTTATCAATACGCTATGCAGGCCCTTTGTTTGGGAAGCTAAGTCAGCCTTTGAATGGGCTGCAGCCATAGAAAACATCTTTCTGTTAGCCTTTATTATTTATGCATTGGTAAAGATTGATCTGACCAAGCTGCGCCAACCCTTAGTGCCATACTGCATTACCTTCGTTGTAGTGCTCTTTGTGCTTAGCGGCATAGCAACACCCGTCGTCGGGGCATTGGTTCGCTACAAGGTACCCGCCTTGCCTTTTTTGGTTATTGCTTTGTTGCTGGTTGTAAAAGACAATGCATTCCCTAAAAACCAATGGGTAGATAAACTACTTAACTAGCTTCTCCGTTGCCTCCCAAAGCTTCTCTTTAAGCCCCTCTGTTTGCGAGTATCTAGAATGCCACTTGTGCTTGCTCTTAGCCCAGTATTTTCCGCTTACACCTTCCACCTCCGGCGATGATGCTAAGTAAATAGAAGTTGCAGCGCCCTTATCTACACTTATGCCAAAATTGGCAAAAAAGCCCCAGCCCAGCGCGTATAACCAACCGCCATGCTTTTTACCAATATCGGTTTTTACCACCCCGGGGTGCAATGCATTTACTGTTACGTTGCTGCCTTTTAGGCGCTCTGCAAGCTCCAGTGTAAATAATACATTGCATAGCTTGGTACGTTCGTACATGGTATACCCGCCATAATTCTTAGCCATAAACAAATCATCAAAATCAAGCTTTCCACCGTAGTGCGAGTGTGATGCTACGTTTACAATCCGTCCGCTGGGCGATGTCTGTTTTATATAATTCAGCAGCTCCATCGTCAATATAAAATAGGCCATATGGTTAATGGCCATCTGCATTTCAATCCCATCTACCGATAGTTCATACTTATTGTATACTGCACCGGCATTGTTGACCAATACGTCTAAGCGTGGGTATTTAGCTTTAAAGTCAGTCGCTAATTGCTTTACACTTTTTTGCGATGATAGGTCTGCCGTTAGGTAATCAACCTCTTTACTGCCCGATTGGGCTTTTATATCATCAACCGCTTGCTGGGCCTTAGCCGCATCGCGGCCTACTATTACTACTTTATAGCCTTGCTTGGCTAAACCTACGGCAGTGGCTTTGCCTATACCGGCTGTACTGCCTGTTATCAGAACAATTTTATCTTGCATTGGTTACCTCTGCTATGTTTTTTAGTAAATGTATACTAAAAATACCATAAGGCACTAATTGTAAAT
>JAIXUZ010000123.1 GCA_027483285.1 Bacteroidota bacterium | reverse complement strand
TTTTCTTTGCGTAGAAAGGCATATATCTCGTCCCAACTATTGGTAGTAAGGGCTATGTATTGTTGGAGTTCTTCCAGTTTGTCGGCTACTTCAGCCAGGCCCATGTTGTGGCCATGGTCTATAAAAATGGCTTTACATCCTAGGTTCTTAGCCAATTCTACATCGGTATACCTATCCCCTATTACAAATGAATTAGCTAAATCATATTCGCCGGTTAGATATTGTGTAAGCATTCCTGTGCGGGGTTTACGCGTGGGCGCATTGTCTTTTGGAAATGTCCTGTCTATGTGTTCAGAAGCAAAGACAACCCCCTCGTTTTTAAAAGCCTGCTGAATGAATTTATGAACAGGCCAAAAGGTATCTTCCGGAAAACAGTCTGTTCCCAAGCCGTCCTGATTGGTTACCATGGTCAACACATAGTCGGTGTTTTTGGCAATAAGTCCCATGTTTTTAAACACGCTGGGTAAAAATTCCAGCTTATTAAATGCATCAATTTGCTCGTCGGGTGTTTCAAAAATCAATGTTCCGTCGCGGTCTATAAACAATATTTTTTTCATGCTTAGTATTTGATTAATGCGTCAATCAGTTTTTTGTTTTCTTCTGGTGTACCAATGGTTATGCGCAGGCAGCCTTCGCATAATTCAACCTTGCTCCTATCGCGCACTACAATGCCTAAACCAGCGAGATAATCATAAATGCCTTTGGCATCTATGACTTTTACTAAGATAAAATTAGCATCGCTGGGGTATATTTTGCTAATAATATTTAAGCGCTTAAGCGAGTCTGTCAATAGCTGGCGTTCGCTAACGGTTTCTTTAATCAGGTTGTTAACCCACTCAATATTATCTAATGCCTGCATGGCTTGTTGCTGGCTGCTCAGGTTAACGTTGTAAGGCGGTTTTACCTTATTCATATAGCTGATAATTGGCCCGCCCGCAAACGCCATACCTATCCGCAAAGCTGCTAATCCCCATGCTTTGGAGAATGTTTGCAGGATAACAACGTTGGGATATTTCATTAGCAGATTGATAAAAGAAGGCTGCTTTGAGTAGTTGATGTAGGCTTCATCAATTACCACAATACCATCAAAATGTTGTGCTAATGCTTCTACTTCGGCAGCGTTAATGGCGTTTCCTGTTGGGTTGTTGGGAGAGCAGATGAACAACATTTTACTGTTTGCATCAGCCGCTTGCAGAATAGCTTCGCCATTCAGTTGGTAATCGCCCATAAGGTTTATTTTGCGAACTTCCACATCATTAATATTGGCGCTAACTTCGTACATGCCGTAGGTTGGTGGGCAGATAATTACATTGTCCTTACCAGGCTCGCAAAATATGCGGAAGAGCACGTCAATAGCTTCATCGCTACCATTACCAATAAACATATTGCCTGCAGGAACGCCCTTTATGGCGCTGATTTTTTCCTTTAAGTCAATCTGCAACGGGTCGGGGTATCGATTGAATTTTTCTGCCACCGGCGAGCCATAGCTATTCTCATTGGCATCTAAAAATACAGTAGCCAGGCCTTTAAACTCATCGCGAGCAGATGAGTAAGGCTTAAGCGTTTTTATATTCTTACGAACCAGTTCTTCTACCGTTCTCATTACTTTTTATTCAATTGGGTTAAACGTACGGTTACTGCATTTTTGTGGGCATCTAAGCCTTCGGCAGCAGCCATTATTTCAATAGTTTTGCCTAGTTTTTTTATGCCTTGTTGCGATATCTTTTGGATGGTGATTTTCTTTACAAACGAATCTAAGGAAACGCCACCATATACTTTTGCATAGCCATTGGTTGGCAAGGTGTGGTTGGTTCCGCTGGCGTAATCGCCTGCACTCTCGGGTGTGTAATTTCCTATAAAGATAGAACCAGCATTAATGGTATTCTTGATAAAATACTGCTCGTTTTTTACGGCTAAAATTAAATGCTCAGGAGCGTATTGGTTTATGATTGAAACGGCATTTTCTTCTTTTTTTACCAGAATTATTTTAGAGTTTTCTAACGCAATAGCTGCGACTTCTTTTCTTGGTAATTGAGCTAATTGTGTAGTTACTTCTTTCTGCACTTTCTTAATAAAGCCTTCATCAAAAGCAACTAAAACAACCTGCGAATCGGGGCCATGTTCCGCTTGCGATAATAAATCGGCAGCTACAAAGGCGGGCACAGCAGTGTTATCAGCCACTACCATAACCTCTGATGGGCCCGCAGGCATATCAATAGCTACGCCTTCGTTCTGTACCAATTGCTTGGCAGTAGTTACATAGCGGTTGCCCGGGCCAAATATTTTATTTACAGGCGCAATACTTTCTGTGCCATAGGCCATAGCAGCAATGGCTTGTCCGCCGCCTACTTTATAAATTTCGGTAACGCCACAAAGGGTAGCGCAATATAGAATTGCAGGGTTTATTTTACCTTCGGCATTGGCAGGTGTGCATAACACAACACGCTTACTGCCTGCAATGGCAGCCGGTGTGGCTAACATTAGTACGGTTGAAAACAGCGGGGCGCTACCACCCGGAATGTATAAGCCTACATTCTCTATAGGCCTGCTTTCGCGCCAGCAAACAACCCCTTTGGTGGTTTCTATTTTAACAGGTTTTAGCGCTTGTGCCTTGTGGAATTTTTTGATGTTGGTGTAGGCAACTTTTATAGCGCTTTTTAATTTTTTATCTACCTCGTTTATAGCTTCGACCAACTCTTTGTGGCTTACTTTTAATGAAGAAAGCTGTGCTTTATCAAACTCCAATGCGTACGTTTTTAACGCTTTGTCGCCTTGCTGTTTTACCGTGCTTAAAATTGTGTTTACAACGCCTTCAATCTCTTGGCTATCGCTTGTGGGGCGTGCCAACACTTCTTCAAGCTGTGGCTGTTTGGGGTACTTAATTACTTTCATATTACAACACCATTTTTTCAATAGGTACAATTAAAATTCCCTGGGCACCGGCGACCTTAAGGGCATCGATATTCTCCCAAAACTCATGGTCGCCCATTACAGAATGTACAGAACTCCAGCCGCTATCTGCCAATGGCATAACGGTAGGGCTTTTCATTCCGGGAAGTAGTTTTATTATTTCGTTTAGCTTATCGTTAGGGGCGTTTAGCAATACATATTTGTTATTGCGGGCCGCTAATACACTGTTTATACGGAAAAGAAATTTGTCTAATATAGCCTGTGTTTCGGCATCGAGATTGGTCCCAGCGATTATTACGGCCTCTGACTGGTGCATTACTTCTACCTCTTTTAATCCATTTTTGAACAAGGTAGAGCCTGTGCTTACAATATCGCAGATACCATCGGAAAGGCCAATG
>JAIXUZ010000415.1 GCA_027483285.1 Bacteroidota bacterium | reverse complement strand
TTTCCGCAAAAAACAAGCTGGTGCACGTTACTCAATCCGTGAGGTTGTAGGCTCTAAGCAGGTAAATATGGATTGGTACCTTTTTTTTTTTTTTTGAGGTTTCTTTTTCAACCCCAAAGGCCAGTACAACGGCAACTGGTATGCTTTGCAACCCTTACATACTGAGGGGCAAACACTATTGCCAACACGTAAAAAATACAGCCGCTTTAGTGGCTGTGTGCCTATTGGCATTGGTGGAAAATACGGTATCAACAACCAAATTAGCGTTGGGTTTGAGGCCGGTTTCCGTTATACGTTTACTGATTACCTGGATGATGTAAGTACTACCTATGTTGACCCTGCGGTGCTTTTAGGTGCTAGCAATGGCCAGCTATCGGCAAACCTTGCCGACCCAAGCCTGGGTACAGTTGCTAACCAAACAGGTGTGGGCGAGCAACGTGGCGACCCCAGGGATAAAGATGTTTACATGATGCTTTTATTCAATGTAAACTATAAGCTTACAGACTCTCGTGGGCGCCTTCCGAAATTTTTCTCGTGGGCAAGCCGTTTTTAGTGCTAACTATTTTCAACTTTTTTGCGTTTAGGTTATTAATGAGAAAGTTTGCTTGCTCCATTATACTTGTATTATTTGCGCTATCGCTACAGGCACAGCGCTCTCAAGTGGGCCTTGTTGGCGGTGTTACCTACTATGTAGGCGATCTAAACCCTAATAAGCAGTTTTTCCTGGTAAAACCCGCCGGGGGTATTTTCTACCGTTACAACTTAAACCCGCGCATGTCGGTTAGGGGTAATATTATTTATGGTGGAATAGAGGGTAACGATGCAAAGTCGAAAGATACCTTTGCCCTAAACCGTAACCTTAGCTTTAAATCCATGTTGCTTGAGTTTTCAGGCTACTTTGAGTTCAACTTTTTTAATTATGTACTGGGCGACCCTTCATACCCATTTACCCCATATGTTTTTGCGGGCGCATCAATATTCCGTTTTAACCCCAAAGCCGAATTAAATGGCAGCGATTTTGCTTTGCAGCCGCTGGGTACAGAGGGGCAGGGAACTACCGCTTACCCCGATAGGAAAAAATACTCGCTGGTAAACCCATCTGTATTATTTGGTGTGGGCTTAAAGTGGAATGTGTTCCGCGGGTTTGGTATGGGCTTAGAGTGGGGTATGCGCCGCACCTTTACCGATTACCTTGACGATGTAAGCAAAACCTATGCTGATGTAGCGGCAGTATCGGCAGAGAATGGCCCCGACGCTGCAGACCTGTCTGACCGCTCTGTAGACCCCGGCACCAATACCGACCGCCAGCGGGGCAACTCAAAAACAAAAGACTGGTTTTCATTTGCTGGCTTATCCCTCACATTTAATATTAAAGGCAAACAATCGCAGTGCCCTGCATACCCTAATCATTAATATGTATATTTTTTAAGGTGGCAGAAAACCTAATCGCTCAAGTAGTAAAAGATAAAGTACCCACCCACGTGGCAGTTATAATGGATGGCAATGGCCGCTGGGCAAAACAGCGGGGTATGATGCGTGTTCTGGGTCATAAAAACGCCATACAGGCCGTTAGAGATACTGTTGAGGCAGCTGCAGAACTAGGAGTAAAGCACCTTACCATGTATGCCTTTTCTACTGAAAACTGGAACAGGCCAAAGATGGAGGTTGATGCCCTTATGGATCTTTTAGTATCTACCATACAAGGCGAGGTTAAAACCCTTAACAAGAATAAAATAAAGCTAAACGCCATTGGCGATATAGACAGCCTGCCGGCTAAAACCCGCAAAGAGCTACTAAAAGCCATAGACGATACGGCCCAAAACAACCACATGACCCTGCACCTGGCGCTTAGCTATAGCGGCCGTAGCGAGATTATGCGGGCCATAAAGAATATGGTGTTCGATCTTGAGCAAAATAAAATTGACCGCTCTGCGTTGAGTGATGATACCTTTGCGCAATACCTTTATACTGCCGGTATACCCGACCCAGAGCTGCTTATACGCACGAGCGGAGAGCATAGGATTAGCAACTTTTTGCTCTGGCAAATGGCGTATACCGAGTTTTATTTTACTGAAAAGTTATGGCCCGACTTTAGGAAGAACGACTTTTTTGAAGCAGTTATAGATTACCAATCGCGCGAAAGGCGCTTTGGCAAAACCGGAGAACAACTAGCTGTTAAGGCTAAAAATAAATAAACACCACACACAATGCGACATACCATACTACTATGGTTGTTGCCTTTGTTTATTGCAGTACCCGCTTTACAGGCCGATGCCCAAACGCCTGTTTATTCATTAAAATATTTTGCTCCAGATACGGGGTAGGAAACAGCCTATATTGCCTGTAACCGTGGCAATTCCGCGTTATAATAGGCTATGATATTAAATAAAGCGTATTTTTGCAATATTTTTAAAAATTCTGCGTTTACCTAAACCGTAAAAGCAAAGGAACATAAGCCAAAGAGTGAAGAAATTATATAAAGTGCCAAAGCATTTAAAAACAATTGTTTTAGGCCTGTCATTAGTATTTACCCTGGGTCTTAATGCCCAAATTACCATAGGTGGCGACTCTATCAAAATAGATTATGCCAGCCCTACTGAATATGAGATAGCCGCTATTACCGTTGATGGGGTGCAATTTTACGACAAGGGTATTATTGTTATGCTATCGGGCCTTGCCATTGGCGATAAAATTGACGTACCCGGCGAAAAGCTGACTACCGCCATTGAAAACCTTTGGAAACAAGGGCTTTTTGGTAATATTGAAATTATAGCTGATAAGGTGGAAGGAAAAAAGATATTCCTGCGCCTAAAGCTGGAAGAAAGGCCCCGCCTGTCTAGCTTCGCCTTTAAGGGAATACCCCGCTCTGAAGCTGAGAAGCTACGCGACAAGATTAAGTTGATACGCGATAAGGTGGTAAATGATGAGCTTATCATTTCTACCGAAAACCTGGTAAAAGAGTATTATCGGGACAAAGGTTATTACGATGCTGAAGTAAGCATTAGCCAGGCTCCTGATACTGCAAATACCAACAAGGTTATCCTGTTTATCAATGTTAAGCAGAATAAGAAAATCAAGATTAACAAAATCAACATTATTGGCAATAGCCTGGTGGCCGATGGTAAAATACGCCGCCAGCTTAAAGATACCAAAGAGAAGAAGTGGTACAGCCTGTTCTCTACCTCAAAGTTTATAGAGGAGAATTATAAAAAGGACAAGCAGAAGATTATTGACCTGTATAATGAGCAGGGCTTCAGGGATGCGGCCATTGTAAAAGACACCGTTTACCGATTTGACGATAAAACGCTGAACATTGATATTGTGGTGGAAGAAGGCCGTAAGTACTACTTCCGCAACATTACGTGGGTGGGCAACACCAAGTTTTCTACCGATACACTAAACCGTGTGTTGAACATTAGGAAAGGCGATGTTTATAACCAGGCAACCTTAGAGGGGGCTCTGTTTACCAGTCAAAACGGTACCGATGTATCATCGTTGTATATGGATATGGGTTACCTGTTTTTCAACGTAACACCTGTTGAGGTGGCTGTGGTAGGCGATTCTATCGACTTTGAAATGCGCATGTACGAAGGCCGCCCGGCTATCATCAACCGCATTACCATTGTGGGCAACACCAAAACCAACGACCATGTTGTGCTGCGCGAGATTCTTACCAAGCCAGGCCAGTTGTTCCGCCGCTCTGATATTATTGTAACACAACGCCAGCTGGCCCAGTTAGGGTACTTTAACCCCGAGGCTATGCAGGTAAACCCTAAGCCCGACCCTATTAACGGTACGGTTGATATTGAGTATGTGGTAGAAGAAAAACCATCAGACCAGATTGAACTTTCGGGTGGTTGGGGTGCAGGCCGTTTGGTAGGCACGTTGGGTGTTACCTTCAACAACTTCTCGGCCCGTAACATGTTTAAAAAAGGCATGTGGAGGCCACTGCCTGCCGGCGATGGGCAACGCCTGTCTATCCGTGGGCAAACAAACGGTATCTTCTTCCAATCGTACAACCTCTCGTTTACAGAGCCCTGGTTGGGTGGCCGCAAGCCAAACTCGCTAACGGTATCGGTATTCAATACATCACAATCTAACGGTTTTCCCAAAAGCGATGCAAACCGCGTAGCACTTAAAGTTACCGGCGCTACTATTGGTATAGGTACCCGCTGGAAACGCCCCGATAACTACTTCAACGCTTTTTACAGCTTAAACTTTCAGTACTACGATAACCAGAATTACATAGGTAGTTTAGCTACCAAATCGTACAGTGCAACATTAGGTTTGTCGGTATCACGTAACTCTATCGACCAGCCTATTTACCCGCGCGAAGGCTCTAACATATCATTCTCTTTAACGGCTACACCGCCATGGTCTATGCAAATAAAAGACGGTGCTATTGGGTTTAGGAAGTTTGGTGATGATAACGATGCCCGTTTTAAATATGTAGAGTATCACAAATGGAAGTTTGATTTAACCTGGTACCACTCGCTGGTAGGTAAGCTGGTGCTTAGTGCCCGCGCCCACGTTGGGTATTTGGGTTACTATAATAAAGATATTGGCACATCGTTGTTCGAGCGTTTCCAGGTAGGTGGTTCGGGCCTGTCTAACTTTAACCTGGTAGGTACAGAAATTGTGGCCCTGCGCGGGTACCCCGACGGAAGTTTATCGCCAGGCAACAACACCGGTAGTGCCATGTACAACCGTTATATTTTAGAGTTGCGTTACCCGGTATCGTTAAACCCGCAGGCAACTGTATTTGGGCTTGCGTTTTTAGAGGGTGGTAATACGTATGATAAAATTGGCGATTTCAACCCGTTTAATATTAAACGTTCGGCGGGTGTGGGTGTGCGTGTGTTTTTGCCTATGTTTGGTATGCTGGGCCTTGACTATGGTTATGGCTTTGATAAGATTGAACGCCTGGGTAGCAGCCAGCAACGCGGTAATATCCACTTTATTATAGGCCAACAGTTTTAATGCATAATTCACAATTTATAATGCATAATTATTTGCAGTGAACAAACATTTTGCATTCTGCATTATTCATTTTGAATTATTTTGCACGGTAATTGAGTAGTTAAATACAGATAGTTAAAATTAACACCAATGAAAAAGATAACAGCCGCCATTTTTGCCTTGCTATTAACCCTTGGGGTAAGCGCGCAAAAGTTTGCTTATGTAGACAGCCAGTATATTTTAGATAATATACCTGATTATAAATCGGCCCAGGCACAGTTAGATAAATTCTCGCTGCAATGGCAAAAAGAAATCCAGGGTAAGTTTGATGAGCTTGATAAGCTGTATAAAGACTTTCAGGCCGATGCTATTTTGCTTACCGAAGAGATGCGCAAAAAACGCGAAGACGAAATTTTAGACAAAGAGAAAACCGCTAAAGAATTGCAAAAACAACGTTTTGGCAAAGATGGCGACTTGTTTAAAAAACGCCAGGATTTGGTTAAACCTATTCAGGATAAGGTGTATAACGCTTTAAAAGAATACGCGACTACCAAAAACTATGCGGTAATATTTGACAAATCGAGCGATTTGACCATTTTGTACGCTAATCCTAAGTACGATGTTAGCGATGAGATATTAGACGAAATGGGCTTTAAAAACACCAGCAGCGATGATGGGGACAGTGGCACAAACGGTGGTAGCGGCAGCGGTACCGGCGACAAAAAATAATCAGTATTAAAAAACGTAAATGAAGAAGTTAGCAATAGTTGCAATCCTTGCCTTATCGGCACTATCAGTAAACGCACAGGTTAAAATTAAATTTGGCTGGGTAAACTCTGCCGAGTTGTTGGATATAATGCCTGATAAGAAAAAGGCAGCCGCTACCATAGACTCTATGGTGAAAGCCGAAGAGGCCATTATTAAAATACTTAATGATGAGTATGATAAAAAGGCCAAAATGCTTTCAACAACCGGCACTACTATGACGCCCGACCAGTTGCGCAAAGCACAAGAGGATTTAGCTAAAATTGAAGACGCTATTTACCTGCAAACGCAAACATCGCGCGATAAGGTTTCTACCAAAGAGAAAGACCTTATTAATCCTATTTTGGATAAAGTAGCTCTAGCTATTAAAGATGTAGGCAAAGAAAACGGCTACACCTATATATTTGATATAAGCCTGGGGCAGGTAATTGTTTACCCCGAAGGCGATAACGTACTTAAGCTGGTTAAGAAAAAGCTGGGCTTACCGGTAATGGACTAATTAGTCTGAATTGAAAAAAAGCGCACCTATAGGTATTTTTGATTCGGGTATTGGCGGCCTAACGGTTGCTGGTGCTATTACCCGCGCTTTGCCTAACGAGCATACCATTTACTTTGGCGATACGGCCCACATGCCTTACGGCGATAAATCGCCGGAGCTGATAAAGCGCTACTCTGTGCAAATTGCTGATTTTTTGGTTAGCAAAGGCTGCAAGGCCATTGTTATTGCCTGTAACACGGCATCGTCTTTAGCCTACAAAGAGGTGGTGGAGCATGTAGGAGAGCTTATTCCCGTTATAAACGTAATTGAGCCCGTTGCAGAGTTTGTAACGCAGCACTACTCCGATAAAAAGATTGGTGTGATAGGTACCAAGGGCACTATTGGCTCGGGCATCTACCCTAAAAAAATTAAAAAGCTGAATAAAAACGCTAACGTAACATCACTGGCTACACCCCTGCTGGCGCCTATGATAGAGGAAGGTTTTTATAATAATAATATCAGCCGTACCATCATCAACAGCTACTTATCTAAAAAGAATATTGTAGATGCAGATGTAGTTATCCTTGCATGCACCCATTACCCGCTGATAAAGAAAGAGATTATCCAGTTTTACGGTAAGCGTGCCGAGGTGGTAGATTCATCAGACGTGGTAGCGGCTTATTTAGAGAAAGCGCTGCGCGAAAACAATCTGCTGAGCACAGCTAAAACCTTGGGCAAGCATGAGTTTTACGTGTCTGACTTTACCGAGAGTTTCGAAAAAAGCACCAAGGCATTCTTCGGCGAAAAAATAGACCTTAACGAGGTGTATTTGGGTAAGTAACACTTTCATAAGAAGTAATAAATAAATAGATGGGCTAAGGCCCGTACCCCTCCGTCTTGCAGACACCTCCCCCTACTTGTAGGGGGAGGAAAACGAGCATGATTATTATCAGGCTCGTTGGGAGGGGGTACGGATAGGATTTTTCCCTTACTTTTGCACCCTTACATTTTTCAAGTTATGAGCAAACGTGCAATTATTGCAGACATTTTAAAGGCCGGCGAGTACGGCAAGCAGGTATTGGTAAAAGGCTGGGTGCGCACTAAGCGCGACAGTAAAAATGTGGTTTTTATAGCCCTTAACGATGGTTCTGTTATTCATAATTTGCAAATAGTAGTTAACCCTGCCAATTTTGACGAGAATGTACTTAAGCAGGCATCAACCGGTGCGTGTTTAGCCGTTAGCGGCACATTGGTACAAAGCCCTGCCGCAGGGCAACCTGTAGAGTTGCAGGCTGAAACTATTGAGGTATACGGTACTGCCGACCCGGAGACTTTCCCCTTACAGAAAAAAGGCCACACCCTTGAGTTTTTAAGGGATATTGCCCACCTACGTCCGCGTACCAACACATTTGGCGCGGTGTTCCGTGTGCGCCATGCACTGGCGTATGCCGTACATAAGTTTTTTAATGATAAAGGCTTTTTCTACATCCACACGCCTATTGTTACCGCCAGCGATGCTGAAGGGGCAGGGGAGATGTTCCGTGTAACGAATTTAGACCCTATTAATCCGCCGCTAAACGAAGAAGGTAAGGTGGATTATACCCAGGACTTTTTTGGCCGCGAAACTAACCTTACCGTTAGCGGGCAACTGGAGGGTGAATTGTTTGCCTTAGCGTTGTCTAACATTTACACCTTTGGCCCAACATTTAGGGCAGAAAATAGTAACACCGCACGTCACTTGGCCGAGTTTTGGATGATAGAGCCGGAGATGGCTTTTTATGAGCTGGAAGACAACATGGAACTTGCGCAGGAGTTTATTCAATACTGTGTTAAGTATGCCCTTGATAACTGCAAAGACGATTTGGAGTTCCTGAACAAGATGTATGATAAGGAATTGTTGGGCCGCCTGAACTTTGTGGTAGATAACAATTTTGAACGCGTAAGCTATACCGATGCTGTGGAAATACTAAAAGCCAGCGGGCAGAAGTTTGAGTTTAAAGTAGATTGGGGTACCGATTTACAAAGCGAACACGAGCGCTATTTGGTTGAGAAGCACTTTACCAAGCCTGTTATATTGTTCAACTACCCTAAAGACATTAAATCGTTCTACATGAAACAGAACGACGATGGCAAGACCGTACGTGCTATGGATGTGCTGTTCCCGGGTATTGGTGAGATTATTGGTGGCTCGCAACGCGAGGAGAGCTACGATAAGCTGCTAAACCGCATTAACGAACTGGGCATGGACCCTGACACCCTTTGGTGGTATTTAGAAAGCCGCAAGTTTGGCACCGCTCCCCATGCAGGCTTTGGCCTTGGCTTTGAGCGTTTGGTGCTATTTGTAACAGGTATGGCCAACATCCGCGATGTGATACCTTTCCCTCGTACGCCTAAGAATGCGGAGTTTTAGAAAGACCCATCAGGACTAAAGTCCTTTCCAAAGATACGATGTGTTAACCCCAGACTTAAGTCTGGGGTTTTTGCATAATAGATGGAATCGGGCTTTAGCCCTGACATAAATAAGTGCAATTAAAAAAGGGTAAACAATACTGCTTACCCTTTTTTGTTTCAACCTCACTTTTCCAACTGCTAATAAAGTAACGTTAATGCACCCCTCCGCCTTCTTCGGCACTGGGCGCCTTGGCCTTTATGGTACGGGCCATAAGTATAAGCGGTATACATATTAAAATAAACAGGGTTATGTATTGTAAAATATCAATATAAGTAAGCACCGATGCCTGCGCAAACACCTTGCGTTCCATAATGG
>JAIXUZ010000085.1 GCA_027483285.1 Bacteroidota bacterium | reverse complement strand
GGTGCGCATCGTGAATTATTCGGTCTAAGATAGCATCTGCATTAGTTTATGAGACTATTCGTCCTCAAAAATAAGTACCTTATGGATTTTACGTAAAATGCAATACACGTTATACTTCAGTACCTCATTGACATAGAACTATTGACTCTAATTTGGTCTCTTTTACTTTCAACTTATAGGTATAGGTGCTTTTCCCACACGATGAAAACCCGACAATGGCTTTAGTTATTCGCCTCCTCATTAATCTACTGATTCTATAAATTCTTCAACAGCCCTGTAGCCGGTTTCGACTGCACCATGCACTGTGCCGCTATGCCCTTCAGTATGGGTGGCTTCGCCAGCAAAGAATATGTTGTTATTTAGACTGGCCGCCAATGCCTGTCGTTTGCTTATACCTCCGCCAACAGTAGGAAAAGAGTATGCCCCTTTAATAAAGGGTTCTTTGCCCCAATCCATAATACGGGCATCAACAAAACTACTTGTAGCTGCATTGTTGCCAAAGGCGTCATCTAATTCAGCCAAAATACTTTGTTTTGCACTGTTGCCTAATGCACTTAGTGTTGCAGCTTTGTTACCCATTACAAAACAGGTTAGTAACTGCGTATTCCCGCGCCCTAATGATGGATACCAAATTTCGGGTACATTGCCACTGCCATACAGCGAGCCTAAATCGTTGGCCCAAAAGCGGTTGTTGAACTTTAATATTATTTTCATACCCGGACCCATACCTATATTGGCAATAGCATCAGTTTTAGAGGCGGGCAGCACAGGCACAAATTCTACATCGCCGGCTTTAAGCACAGCCAGTGGGATAGTAATAATCAGTTTATCGCAGGTATAGGTTTGGTTGTTTTGGTCGGTAAGCACTATTGTGCTACTGGTATAATCAATTTTCTTTACCTGTGTGTTTAGCAATACCTTATCCCATGCATCGGCAAAGGCCTCTTGCATAATGGATATATAGGAACGATTGGCAACAGCATAGTTATCATCGCCCGCTGTCCATAGTTGGTCTTCTTCTGTAATGCCTTTAATGCTTAGTATACTGTAATCGGTACCATATTCATTACCGGTTTGTGCGTTTACAAAAGGCCTAATACGTTGGGACAAATTATCGGCATCGGCTTTAGCTTTTACGCTTTGGTCGGCTCCGTTATAATTGCTGGCTTGCTCAACAAAAACATTGCCTGCAATTACATCGGTATCGGCAGTCAAGTCGTCTTCGCTTTTTAGCAAATTGTCTATTACATAGTAATCGGTAGTATTGTTATCATTAACAAAATTAACTCCACTAGCATTTTTCACAATATCGTACCAACTGCTTTTGTTTCCATGTACCTCTTCAGCCCCCAATTCAATAGGAAAATCGGCAAAGCCGCTAAGTTCCCTAACACGACCACCGCGTTGGTTTGATGCTTCTAATATTTGCAGTTGGGCATTGGGTGCATATTGGCTTATTAAGTGGCCTGCATAAAGCCCTGCTGCCCCTGCACCAATAATAATAATTTTTCCTGCCCAGTCGGTATCACTTAATTTATCTTTTTTGCAAGATGTTAATAGCCCTGGCAGTAACATGGTGGCCGGAATAGCTAGGGAAATATTTTTAACAAAAAGCCTTCTTTTCATATTATGTAAGTTCAAGTAATAAGTACAATTTTATTTCTCAGCACTAAGTTAGCATTTAAGTTGGTGAATTAGGGGCGCACTTGAGATATCAGCGGATAGCCTATAGTTATATGGCATGCTTTGGACTACATTGCTAATTTCAGGAAATCAATGCAAGAATCAAATTTAAACTAAAAAACTGATTACAAATAAGTTGACATTAAAAAAATCACTATATTTGAAATCATTTAAAAAAATAACATGTTCAAAAAATTCAATTTAACTGACAAACTACTATTTGTAGCTGCAATGCTTTCTCTAATATATTCTGAAGTCTTGTTCTTTAAAGGAAACTCAGATCAGGCAATTTTTATTGGCATTTGGGTCCCCTCAATATTATGCTTTGGAATATACTTAAACCTTATTAATAAGAAAAAAAATGATTGAGTTTATACCATATTTCGCAGGGTTTATATCACTAATATTTGGCGCTGCTTTTAGCTACTCTATAACTGATGGTTGGAACTTTAAAGGAGATAAAAAGAAAAATAGTTAAAATATATTCTTAATAAATGACAAATCTCCTAATTGCTGCATAACTTATTTGTGGCAATATCAGTTGCTTATGTTTGGATTTTTCGAAATGCTGCAATCATAAAAGAATTTAAGCATTTCAAAACTACTAAAATATTCCCTGCCTTGGCAGGTGTTAATGTGCTCCCGCCGTGGCAGGTGTTCTCACCTGTCACTAAAACTTGCTTTTTAGCACAAAAAAGCTAATTATACATTATTAAAACGTGCTTTTAGCAGTTGATTAGCCCGCTTTTTCAATGGGTTTCCGTGCCCAAAAACAGCTTGCTCAAAAGGAAAATCTGCCACTTTTAAAATAGATTCCCGTGCTAAAGCCCTATCCTCATTAATGGTAGAATAGCTTAATCCCATCACGTTTGAACAGATATCACCTGCTATTAATACACCATCTTGCGGCAGTAAAAATGATACATGGCCAGCACAATGCCCTGGTGTATGAATAACTTTTATATCATTTGCAAATGGAAGTATTTCCCCGTCTCCTATGGTTTTATCAACAGGAAACGATTCGTATTTCGTGCCTCCTGGTTTAATCACAAAGCGATAGACGAGTCTCGGAATTATGCCTGGGGTAACCGTAATTCCATCGTATCCGGCTTCCCCTTTAGAAGTTAGGGCAAGGTCGGCAGCATGCACGTACACCTTAGCACCTGTGCGCTTGCTTATCTCCGCAGCACTACCCGCATGGTCAACATGGCCGTGGGTGAGTATTAAATGCTTGATATCTGCTGGTTCATGGCCAGTTCGTCGCACGCCCTCCAATATAGCATCCGCTTTATTTGGCCATGCAGCATCAACCAATACCAATCCATCATTGGTTTTAATCAGATAGACATTAACTATCCCGATTTCAATTCTCCAAAGGCGATTTGAGACTCGCATTAATTTAGACATAAGGGATAAATTTTAGCGGATGAAAGATTTGTTTCAATTCAAAACTACTAAAATATTCCCTGCTGTAGGAGGTGTTAAAGTGCTCCATATGCTTCGGGAGCGCTACCCTTCACTAACCACTATTTCCCCCTAACCATCAAAAACTTCTCACTACGGAATTTGCCTTTGTCGGTGCCTGATATTTCAGCCACGAGCGAGTCTTTGGTAGGGTGCGAGTAGCTAATCTTTTGTGGAAAGTCGTGCAAAGGGTTTTCAAACACCACTTGCTTTTTGGTGTGTAATGATACTTTAAAAATCACAGGCTTATCCTCATTTTGTCCAACTACGGTGGGTATGTAAAACAAGTCGGTACCGTGTTGTTCCATGCGCAACAGCTCGCTAAATACAGTGTCTTTGCCCACAATAAAATGGCTATAGCCGGTGTATAAAGTGTCGTTTTGTTTTTTCCACGCCTCAACGGTAGTGCCCTGCGGCGATACATTTTCCCAACGGCCCAGCATCCATTTAGCATCGTGTATGGCGGGCTTTTTCAGTATGCTGAAAGCGCTGAAGATTAACACAACAGAGAGCAATACAGGTAGTAATTGTTTCATGGTTACTTCAATTTGAACAGAACCAAAATTAAGATAATATTATTAAAGCTAACTGTCAGATGTCAGTTGTCAAATATCAACTCAAAGTAGTATATTGTGGCATGAAAAAGTTACTCCTTTTTATACTGGCGCCCGCGGCGCTTTTTGCCCAAAAACAAGCGGTAGAGTATGTAAACCCTATGGTAGGCACTGCCGAGCATGGCCATACATACCCCGGTGCTAGCGTGCCTTTTGGCATGGTACAGCTTAGTCCTGATAACGGCCACAAAGGCTGGGACTGGTGCAGCGGCTACCACTACAGCGAAGATAAAATTGTAGGCTTTTCTAACACGCACCTAAGCGGCACCGGCTGTTCCGATTTGGGCGACATTCTGCTAATGCCCGGTATCAGTATAGACCCGCCTTCGGCACGTTCGTATTCATCAAAATTCAAGCATGCTAATGAAAAGTCGGAGGCAGGCTATTACTCGGTTTTGCTTGATGATAAAAAGGTGAAGGTTGAGCTTACATCTACCAATAGGGTAGGGGTGCAGCGCTACACCTTTCCTAAAAGTTTAGAGGCCGATGTTGTATTAAACCTTGGCTACGGCACTGATGATACCCCTGTTGAAACCTTTATTCAGGTTGATGGCCCCGACCAGATTTCGGGCTACCGTTTTTCTAAAGGATGGGCCAATAACCAAAAGCTGTTTTTTACGGCTAAGTTTTCAAAGCCTTTCACCTCAAACTACGTAGGGCCTAAAACATCAATAGACAATAAAACCAATAACGCCAAGGGCAAAGAGGTGTTCTCTATCATCCGCTTTAACACCAGCGATGGCCAACCTATTACGGTTAAAGTGGCGGTATCGTGCGTGGGTATAGAGGGGGCAAAGAAAAACCTGGCAGCCGAGGCGGCAGACTTATCGTTTGACGATATACGCGCCAACGCCAAAGCCGCATGGCAGGCCGAGTTGAGCAAGGTTGATGTGGAGATGATTACCGAAGCCGACAAAAGCACTTTTTACACCGCCATGTACCACAGCATGCTGGCACCTACCACCTATTGCGATGTTGACGGTCAATACCGCGGCCCCGACGACCAGATACACCAGGGCACTTTTACCAACTACTGCACCTTCTCGCTATGGGATACCTTCCGCGCAGAGCATCCGCTGTTTACCATTATACAGCCCAAGCGTGTGCCCGATATGGTAAACTCGCTTATGAGTTTTCAGGAACAGGGCGGCCTGCTGCCCGTATGGACTTTGCAGGGCTG
>JAIXUZ010000372.1 GCA_027483285.1 Bacteroidota bacterium | reverse complement strand
GTTCTCTTTTTGCTTTGCTTCGCAAAGAGAAAAAGGGAGGTGGGCTTAGAATTCAGTGTCAGCGGTACCGTTTAGAGAATAGACTTTAAAAAACTTTTACGGTGCCAAACACTTATACCATGTTGCTTAATAAGGTTAAAGTGCTTCTTTGTGCCATATGCCCGGTTATTGGACCAATCATAACATGCAAGGGCTGGATATTGTTCAACAAGACTATCTAAATGTGCATCGCGGTATTCTTTAGCCATAATACTTGCACATGCAATACTTAGATTATGTGAATCCCCTTTAACTTGGGTCCAATACTTAATATATGGTTTATCAAGGATTGACAAATATTCATCCGGAATTACAAATGCATTTCCATCAATGGTAACATGAACCTTTGTTTCCGGATTGGTTGCCAAATCAATAGGAAGTTGTGCTAAACATTTTACAAGTGCTCGCGACATTGCTAAAAAGGTGGCATTACGAATATTCATAGTATCTATTTCAGTGATTGAGGACTCCTCGATAGCATAAGATAGTGTTTGTTGTTTTATCCAGTGGTCTGCATCAAGCCGTTGCCGCGGAGTTAGTTTTTTACTATCTGCGATTTTGGGTATTGATTGATAATCAGTATTTTCTAATGATTGTAAGATCTTGCTATTATTAAGACATACCGCACATGCAACTACAGGACCTGCTAAGCATCCACGTGCAACTTCATCAATACCGATATAATACACATTTGGCTCTGATGCTGGAATTGGTAAATTATAAATAGTTGTCATCTCGCGTATTATTTTATAAGGTGTAAGAATTCATGTTTAAATTTATTTTTCACATAACGTTATGTACCGTAGAGTGTCTAAGTACTAACGTTTCACTGTATTTTTAAGCCCACCGCGGCTTTTTGTTCTCTTTTTACTTTTGGGCTAACGCCCAAAAGAGAAAAAGAGAGGTGGGCTTATAATTCAGTGTAAGCGGTACCTCCAAAAATATAAATTTAAAAATTTAAAAAATCTTTTGAAAATTAAAATTGAGGTTCTGGATTTAAAATTAAAAAAATAGAATTTTATTTTTTCCGGTTTTCCCTATTTTATTTTTTCCCATTTAATAATAATATTCGTTAAAAATAAAACCTAATAAATAGATAAAAATTATAAATGTCTGGTTCTGAAATGATGGATTTTTTAAAGAAACATGGTCTCATGGTAGCTTTATGTCTTGTTGCAGTTGTTGTTATCGGATATTTAGTATATCAAATGCTTGTACCTGTTGAAGTTCCTACACCTTCTGTTCATCCAGAAGAAGCAGTTATGGACGAAGCTATGCATGTTACCGAAGGATTTCAAGACACACAACCCCCGGTTTCAACTGCCAGTGAAGCGCCTGCAGAACAACATCAAGAATCATTACCAAGTGAAATGGCTGCTCAACCAACTGAGTTAAATCAATTACCAAGTGAATGCTATCCCAAGGATGTATTAAACAGTGCCGATTTACTTCCCCGTGATGCTAACTCTCTCTGGGCTCAAGTTGCACCCAATGGACAAGGAGCCCTTACTGACCAAAACTTCTTAACTGCTGGTTATCACATTGGTATTAACACTGTTGGTCAAACCCTCCGTAATGCTAACCGACAACTCCGCAGCGAACCTCCCAACCCTCAAGTTAAGGTTAGTCCATGGAATCAAACAACTATTGAACCTGATATTAACCGTCGCCCCCTTGAAATTGGTGGTGCATTATAAGAAGTTGTTTGAAAATTGATTTGTTTTTATGTTTTTGTTGAATCATAAGTATTATCTAAATGAGTTATATTGATATATTGGTTGAAATACTAAATGAAGACCCGTATAAATATTCATACAATGATATTATTATATTAGTATTTGTAATTGTTGTGTCTATAATAAGCTATCATTTATTAACCGGTTAATAAAGGATATTATTTGGATTAGCCAATTTATTTTTTAAGAAAACATAAATTAATTATAAATCAGTTACAAATCAGTTAATAAAGGATATATTGTGTATAATTAATAAATAATACATAGATAAGCATGAAAATAACAAGTATATTATTAGTAGTCTTGGTAATTGGATTAGTATTCTGTATTGCAAAAAGAAGCCTGGTCGAGCGTTTTGTTAGCGACATGGAATCGGTGTTACTAAGCGATAATTGCCCCAATTATATGGTTAGCGACGGCGCCAAATATTATCTCATATTCAATCATAAAGAATTCGATGGTGTGAATAACCCGTTAGCATTTGATTCCGAAAAGGAAGCTCACATAGCAGCTACTAAACTCGGTTGCACACGTGAACTAAAACCTGTTTATCTTCGCAGGGTTACTAACCATGACGACCCTGTTGAAAGCTATGAACGTTCATGCGCTAAACAAGTAGCCAAACCATTATTTTCAATCAATGACTGTGCATTTACCATTTCAGCTAAAAGTGATGACTTGGGATTGGATACCATCGACCCTGAAAAATATTTTGACCTGAATCCGGCGGAATTAGCGAGCAGGAAAGCACGCGCATTGTTAGCCGGTGACCCAGGTAATATGTCTGGTGCTGACAAATATAAATTACTACGTCAAATAACTGATTTCCTGAACACTAAAGGAACAGATACAATGGTCAATTATGATATTGAAACCTGTATGATTGATAAATATTCTAAGGCAGGAACTATAGACATGCGTGTTGCCAGCAGTGAAACAATGCAAAAGTTCAATAAATACTTTAATACAAAGGCCAGTGCATTGAGTAATGCCCAAAATTTTAATAAGGCGAGCATGCAGCAAATAGGCGAATTAGATGAACAATCCCTTAGAGAATTCAATAAATACTTTACCGATGCAAATGAATTAGCAATACCGGAATATATGACCAAACGCATATTTGGAATTGAAGAAAAAATTTAGGTGATAAGATAATTTTAATTAAATGGTGTACCGTAGACACTCTATTATTAGCCCATTGCGCCAATCGATGAGTGGCGTGACCGTAAATTTGATGTAGATGCAGTAGCAGTTGGATTCACATTTGGGGCTGATGATTCAATGCCAGTGTAAACGGAACTTAGTTCAATTTTTTCTTATTTTTTTTTTTTTGTCATAAAATGTTTTTAAAAGGTGAAAACTGATATAAAATAAAATAAATATAATATAAAGAAAATAAAGAAATGATATTGGCAGTTGTATGTTTCATTTTGGCAACAGTTATAAGTATTATATTATGGCAGAATACAAATTCACAAGGTTGGAAATATAAAGCCGGAATAGTATTAGGATACATAATCGTTTTAGCAATATGTAGCCAATATATTAATTTGTCAAAGTCATTGGGTGAAAGTAGTTTCTTTGAAGGCTTTGAAGTTCAAATACCCGAGTTAGATGATGATTCGGGTATTGCTACTATAAATAGTCCCGAATATAATGATACAAATGCATTTATAGATGTTGATGAACAGGAACAGTTGCAAAATAATAAAGTTAAGCCAGTTAATAAAATAAAGTCGCTCGGTGAATTGGACCAATTGGCCAAAAAGGGTATTAACGTTAATTTGCCCGACAAGGCTAATTTTCAGGATACCGCTTCCGGTAGTAACAACGGTGACTTGCGAAATGCATTCAACCCCCAAATTATCATTTATGGCAATGGTAAGAATAGTGGGTCAGGGTCAGGGGGGAATGGTAATAACTCGATTTCTCTTAGCAATCAGCAATCCAGTGTAAACAGTTCAGTATCAAGCGTTAGTTCATCCGTATCATCGGCTACGAATAACTTTAATGTTGCACCCCGGGTAATAGATGAATATTTAAAGCCAAGGAGTGACATATTTAGTGGAGCAAATAACCCTACACCAGGGACTGACCCATTTGAATGGATGACTCGTTTTTTTAATCAAAATGGCGGTAGTCATAATTCAGGCGATACGGCAACATGTCCTATTTCAAAACCATATGCGGAAGAAGGCCGTGGTAGATTCAATACGGCGACATTGACAAATCGGACATATGTTCCAGGTATGGCGTATATGCCGCCAACTGAATGGAATGTGCCACAATATCATCCGACAACATGTCGCCAAGTGTGTAATAATACATTTGTTGATACGCGGGCTTTACCGATAGGTATTATGGACCCTGGAACCCCCATATTTGCTCTTGAAATAGGCAGTGATGGCACAATTGCCAAGACCGAGGATGATGTCACATTAACTAATGTTGGTAGTATCATGCCTAAATTTACTTACCGTGAATATGTAGATTGTCCAAATGTATGTCAAGATGATTATATGCC
>JAIXUZ010000398.1 GCA_027483285.1 Bacteroidota bacterium | reverse complement strand
GCCATATCGTATTCTTTAAAGGTTTCTTCCAGTAGGGCCTGCTCATAAAAGGCATCAACAAAAAGGCTGTCGGTTTTTGATGCTTTTCGCATAAGAGTCAACGCCTCCAGGTTATTTTTGTAGTAATATTTCTGTATCAATCCCCGGTAATAGTATCCCAGCCCAAAGTCTTTAATTACAGCTTCGGCCTTGCGGTAATGCCTGTCAGCAATTTCGTAATCTTTCCTTTGCACTTCAGGATCGGTAGCACGGTCAGCTTCCTTATGGGCCTCGCGAGCAAACATGTAGTTAGCGTTAGCCGATTTGTTCAGGTACTTAATATCAGCCTTAAAAAGGGTAAGGCGGTCTTTCCAATCATAGTTGCGCTTAAAGGTATAAATGGCATACGGCGCAATAAACAGGCAGGTAACAACTACCGCCAATACATTGGCACCCAGCAATTGCTTAGTTTTATATACTGGTAGCTTTTCAGCTCCTTTATAAAGCAGGTACCCAACCGCCATACAAAAACTTAACGATGCTAAAAATGCAAAACGCTCGGCTATAATCCCCGGCACCGGAACAAGAATGTTGGAGAATGGGAAAATAGTAACCAAATAAAACAAGACCCAAAAGGCTAAAAATGTCTTCTTCTTTATATTGATAACTGCGTATACTAAAATACCGGCATGCATTGCAATGCTTAATAAAGCAATGGGGTTGCCAAGGCCTATCAATTGTATTTGGTCAAACCCGTAGTAAAAACGCAGAGGATAAGGGTATATTAACAATTTTAGGTACCACCAAAGCGTATGCATAGCCGTACCCAAATGAGTGCCCAGCGGTGTGTAAAATATGGGGTTTTCTATGTACCGGGAATCGCGGCTAAGGCCTTCTAAAAACAAGTTAATACCCACAAAATATGCTACAAATAGCGCCGCCAACGATGCAAAAACCCAAACCAGCCTTTTATAATTGATCCTGCTATCGTTATAGTAATATAGGCATAGCGGTATAATAATAATAAATGGCAAAACGCTAAGTTTAGATAGCATCGCCACAAAAAACATTCCTATTGCAGCAACAAAAACCATCGGCTTTTTAATGTCGGCAAACCGCAAAAACAGGTTTAAACTACAAAACGAAAACAGGAAACTCAGCAGTTCATCCCGCGACTTTAAATTGTCAACCACCTCGGTATGCAGCGGGTGGGCTATAAATATCAGCATGCCCATAAAAGCAATTGGACTGTGTTTTTTGCCAAATAGTTTTATTATGGTAGAAAATGTAAGCACTACCCCACCGGCAAACAACAATACATTTAGCAGGTGGCTCAAAAACAGGTTCTCTCCCCAAATGGCATATTCCAAAGCATATGTAGCCTTTACAATAGGGCGGTATTCAAATCCCCCGTTTTGGTTATAGGCATAGTTGGTGGTAAAAATCTCGTACAATCCACCCAAGCCTTTTTGCACAACAGGGTTTAGGTACGTGCTCAGTTCATCATCAATAGAATACCCATTGAAGAGGCTATTGGAAAATAGCAGCAATGAAAAAGCCGCAAGCACTAACTTTTGGTAAAGCAATGCTTGCGGCTTATGTAAAATATTTTGAGCCAAGGGCTTACTTTGTCTTAGCAAATACTACAGGTGCACTTTGTAAAGCGGTTTTGTAATCGGTAACCACAGTCATTTGGTTATTACCTATTTGCTCTACCAACAAAAAGCTTTTATTACCCAATTTATCAGTTAAAGTAATAATATTGCCTTCTAGAGCATACGTTTTAGTGTTACCGTCTTTTGATGTTAAAACATCATCGGCACCAAATACAAACTGGTAATCGCTATTATCTTTTACAGATTGTGGATTTTCTTTAGCCTTGCCCATAAATTTCCACTCACCTACAAGGGCTGTCTTGGTAACTTTAACCTGCGCTCTAACATTAAATGATAGGGCTAGAGCAAATACTATGGTAAGCAATGTAGCAAATTTTTTCATCGTTATTGTGCTAGTTTTATTTGTAGTTGGATAGCAAAAATATAAAAAACAAGTTGCCAAACCATTTTTTTATCATTTAAAAGCTAAGATATATATTTTTTCAACAACCTACTGCCTATTCCATGTTAAGGCAACTTTAAAGTGTATCTTTGCTGGCTTTTTTAAAATATTACATGGCACTTATAAAGTCAATTTCAGGTATACGCGGAACCATTGGCGGCAAAGCCGGCGATGCACTAACCCCATACGATATAGTTAAATTCTCTGCCGCATACGGTACATGGATAAAACAACGCAGCAGCAATAAAGCTACAGTTGTTATTGGACGCGATGCGCGCATATCGGGCGAAATGGTGCGCAGCCTGGTAAGTGGAACCCTTATTGGTTTAGGTATTGATGTTATAGATCTTGGCCTATCTACCACCCCTACGGTAGAAGTAGCTGTACCAGCAGAAAAAGCTAATGGTGGCATTATTATTACCGCAAGCCACAACCCAAAGCAATGGAATGCCCTTAAACTGCTTAACGAGAAAGGCGAATTTATTAGCGATACCGATGGCAAAGAGGTTTTAGCCCTTGCCGAAGGTGATGGCATTAGCTTTGCCGAAGTTACCCATATTGGTAAATATACCCAGAACGATAGCTATCTACAAAAACATATAGACATGATACTGGCCCTTGAGTTGGTTGATGTAGATGTTATTACCAAAGCCGAGTTTACCATTGCGGTTGACGCGGTAAATTCTACCGGAGGTATATTTGTTCCTGCCTTATTAAAGGCGCTGGGCGTAAAAAAGGTTATTGAGATTTATTGCGACCCTACGGGCGATTTCCCCCACAACCCAGAGCCACTGCCTGAAAACCTGTTGGATATTGCCAAAGAGGTGAAAAAGAGCAAAGCACATTTAGGCATTGTAGTTGACCCTGATGTTGACCGACTGGCTATTGTTTGCGAAGACGGAGAAATGTTTGGCGAGGAATATACCCTTGTTGCTGTTGCCGACTATATACTAAAGAACAAAAAAGGCAATACGGTTTCTAATATGTCATCAACCCGCGCCCTGCGCGACGTTACCCAAAAACACGGCGGCAGCTACGAGGCTTCGGCAGTGGGCGAGGTTAACGTAGTTGAGTTGATGAAAAAGAACAACGCCATTATTGGTGGCGAAGGCAACGGCGGCATAATTTACCCTGAGCTGCACTATGGCCGCGATGCTTTAGTAGGCATTGCCATGTTCCTTACGCATTTGGCTAAGTCGGGTAAGTCGTGCTCTAAGTTGCGTTATGAGTACCCCAACTACTACATATCTAAAAACAAGATTGAGTTAACACCCGAAATTAATGTTGACGAGGTATTAGAACGCATAAAAGATAAATACAAAAAATACCCTATAAATACCATTGATGGGGTTAAAATTGAATTTGATAATGAGTGGGTACACCTGCGCCGCTCTAATACCGAGCCCATTATCCGTATTTATGCCGAGAGCGCCAACGAGGTAACAGCCGATACCCTGGCACGCAAAATTATTACCGACATTAAAGAGGTAATAAAAGCCGATATGTAGAATAAAATTATACTATTGAGAAAAGCCCTGCACCAAGCGGGGCTTTTTTATATTGCTAACCGGCCGCGCGTTTCAATCTATCATTTATAGCCATCCCCAATCCACTTTCAGGGAATTTTGCCGCTATCACAATGTCAACATCCAATGCATCTGTTTTACGCAAAGCAGCAAACAGCTTTTGGGCTGCCTCGTTTAAATTACTTGTTTTAGAAAGCAGCAGTTGGTTTTCAGGCTTTATGTCTTTGTGCAGATTATCAAAACCTATATAAGCAGCCTTACTATAATCAACTTCTGTTGGCTCAGTGTTTTCTAAGTACAACTTTTTGCCGGGCGCATAGTGGCTTTTTAACTGGCCCGGTGCCCGTGGGTCCGACGATGAATTTACCTGCAACTCTACCTTACCCACTACCCCTTCAATATCTTCTACACTCAATCCGCCCAAGCGGTATATTATAACCTTACCATCTTCAAAACCCACTATGGTTGATTCTAAACCTACCTCGCTCGCGCCCCCATCCAAAATATAATCTACCTCTGCACCCAAATGTTGTTGCACATGTTGCGCAGTTGTTGGGCTAACATAGCCAAACGGATTGGCGCTGGGTGCCGCTAAGGGAAAATCCAATTCCTGCAACAGGTTAAGCGTTAGCGGGTGGTTGGGTATACGCACAGCCACAGTATCTAAACCAGATGTTACCAGGTCAGGTATCTTCTCCTTATTTCGTTCTAACAATATCGTAATAGGCCCGGGGGCAAAGGCATCAAAAAGTTTGCGGGCCCTGTCGGGGATAGCTGTTACAAAACCTAACGCTGCTTCCAGCGAGTGGGTATGCACTATCAGCGGGTCAAAAAACGGTCGCTTCTTAGCCTCAAATATCTTAACGACAGCCTCGGGGCTAAAGGCATTGGCTGCCAACCCATACACGGTTTCGGTGGGTATGCCCACCAAACCTCCTTGGTTTAGTATGCGTGCTGCATGTGTTATATCTGTGCCAATCTTCTCCATCAACCTATCCCCTATTCTAACCCTTGCATACGGTTTACAAAATCCTTCTTCTTACGGTCAGTGCCGGCATTAAAGCGGTATGGTTTTTCTCCATTTTTAGTATCCAGCGCACGCTTCTCTGGGTCTATACCTTTTATCACATCGTTAAACGCAGCCGAACCTGAAAGGGCCTGCATCTCGCCAGCTGAGTAATAAAAATAGTACCAGTTGCTTCCGTCGGGCTCTATATATATATGGAACACATCGCCACCACGTTTTTTAACCAGCTCTACATAGCCTTTTATTTTCTTATTAACTGGTTCGCCACCAATGTAAGCAATCCCTAAATCACCTTTAGATATGTATGAGCGCGAAGTTGAATTCCACTCAAAGGTTATATCGCTAAACACAATGGTTTTCTTAAACTCATCAGGCATTTTTTTCATAGCACCTCCACTACCCGCTTCGCTAACAGCGCGGTCGGCATCTTTCTTATCCTTTACAATATATGGTATGGCCATTTTAAACTTCTCCGTATTCTGGCTTGCCGGCGGAATAGAACCATAGGTAACCAACAGGTTGGTCATCTGTTTCCAGCAATCAGGCGGAAGGAAGAAGTCCATCGTCATCACCACATCAAATGTAGTTTTCTCTGTAGCCATACTATTATCAACCGCACCTACTACGGCGGTAGTAACACGGCCATAGTCTGTACCCAGGTTCATTATACCTTCGCCATGCACATCGCAGGTTTTGTTGTTTAATGATATGTATTGCCCCGGTATGTTGTTATTGCCCAGCTTTTCTTTAGAGCCTATCTGGTATTCGCCCGATGCTGCATCATAAGTTAAAAAGCCCATAGCCGAGATGATATCCACATCGGCCGTGCGGAATTT
>JAIXUZ010000053.1 GCA_027483285.1 Bacteroidota bacterium | reverse complement strand
TGCGCAACCCTAACCCGCCTGTTACTGAGGTTACAGAATACCTTATAGCACCGGGCAAGAGTGTTACCGCATCGGTTAAGCCGGTAGGCATGGATAAGACCAATAAGATGCAATTGGAACTATCGACCATGCCACCGATAAACCTTGGAAAGCGCTTACGCTATCTTATAACTTACCCGCATGGTTGTATTGAGCAAACCACGTCATCGGCATTCCCCCAACTGGTATTGGGCGATATAATGAACCTTGATGATAGCTACGCAAAATCAATACAAACCAATGTAAAAGCGGCTATAAGCAGGTTGCGTTCGTTCCAGGTGCCATCAGGAGGTTTCTCTTACTGGCCGGGCGAGTCAACCGCGGACGAATGGGGAACAACCTATGCAGGGCATTTCCTTTTAGAAGCTGAGGCACGCGGCTATCAACTGCCTGTGGGTATGCTGGAGAACTGGAAACGCTATCAAAAGAAACATGCCGTAGAATGGACTGTAAGTACACCGGCTGATAACTATTGGGGCAACCGCGATTTGATGCAGGCATACCGCTTGTATACACTTGCATTGGCCAAAGCACCTGAGCCGGGCGCTATGAATAAACTGCGAGAAACCAAGAGTATTGGTATAGCGGCAAAATGGAGGCTGGCTGCTGCTTATCAACTATCGGGCAACAGCGGCACAGCTGCGGCTATAATTAATGGATTAAGCACGGCAGTGCCTAAGTATACTGAATGGGGCTATACCTACGGCTCATCGGACCGTGATGAGGCCATGATATTGGAAACCCTAACCCTAATGGACCGCCGTGTGCAAGCTACACCGGTTGCTAAAAAGGTATCGGCGCTGTTGGGTAATAATAACTACTGGATGAGTACCCAAAGCACCGCCTATTGCTTATTAGCTATGGGTAAATATGCAGGTAAAAATGCAGGCGCCCCTATGCAGGCAAGCTATACGCTAAACGGTAAAGCTGGCAAGGCAGTGCCGAATAAAAAATCAATGTTCTTAACCGATGTAGCGGTTGTCGGAACTAAACCAAACAGTTTTGTTATTACCAATACAGGCAAAAGCATGCTGTTTGTAAGGGTTATGGCAGAGGGTGTACCTGCACAAGGGACAGAGACTAAAGCCGAAAACAACATGCGTATGAATGTTACCTATAAAACCCTTGGTGGCCGGGCTATTGATGTAGGCCGCTTAGAGCAGGGAACAGACTTTGTAGCAGAGGTTACAATTACCCACCCGGGCATATTAAGCGCGTATGAGAATATGGCGTTGAATCAGATATTCCCATCGGGATGGGAGATACACAACAACCGTATGGACGATGTTTCGTCGGCGGTATCAAGTTCCCCATCAACGTATGAAGATATAAGGGATGACAGGGTGTATACCTACTTCAATATAGGTAAAAACCAAACGCTGACGTATAAGGTGATTTTGAATGCCGCGTATTTAGGCAGGTTCTACTTACCACTGGTATATACCGAGGCTATGTATGACAACTCTATAACAGCCCGCCTGCCGGGCCGTTGGGTAGAGGTGGTTGCCCCGGGTAGTAACACTACAGCGACAGCAAAAAAATAGTTATAAAAGAAAACCCCGGTGAAAGCCGGGGTTTTCTTTTTTTATACATCAATTGGTATCTTTAATCTTTACGTATTATAAACTGCTTGGCGGTGTAAGAGCTATTGCTGTTTGATACCTTTAAGAAATAACTACCGCTTGCAAAGGCTGATAAATCAATAGTAGTTAGCTTATCTAAGGTAGTTAAGGAATAGATGTACCTGCCTGCCATATCGTATAGCTGAATGGTTTTGCGGCCATCGAGCGCAGAAGCTTCAACCGTAATAAAACTATTAGCAGGGTTAGGATATATGTTTATTGTTTTTGCAGATAGTTCAACTAAGTCGGTACATTGTTCAACACCTATATTTACGCTGGCACTGGCGGTGCAGCCGCCTGTGGTGCCCACAACGGTATAGAAAATTGTGCTGGTTGGCGATACATAAATGGTTGGTGTAGTTTCGCCTGTAATCCAAAGGTAGGTATCGGCGCCGGTGGCGGTAAGGGTATCAATTTCGCCAAGGCAAATAAGCGTTGACGATGCAATTAAATCAACCTGTGGTGGTGCACTTACCGTAACAGTAATTACAGCAGAAGTATCGGAACCGTGGCTGTTGGTGGCAACGAGATATACATCATATTCGCCGGGATAGTAGAATGATGCAATGGGGTTTTGATTATCGGCTACGCCGGGCAAAGAACCCTGTATAATCCATTTCCAATCGTATGGGCCGTTGGTACTGGCATCGGTAAAGGTAACCTGCTGGCCAGCGCATACGCTAAGGCTTGATGCTGTAAATGATGCAACAGGCGGGTTATTGGTAACGGCATCGCTGCGCTTGTACCATATGGGTGATGTCCAGATGATATCCCCATCGGCCTGAATAATTTTAAGATAATAGTAGTATGTGCTATTGTTGCTAATGCCGTGGGTGTAGCTAAGTGTGGTGTTGTTGCTTACGCTTGTTAGCACGGTGGGCGCAGTGCCGCTGCCCGGTACACCATAGTATACCGCAATAGATGATACATTTTCATTGTCATCGTCGGCAATAGAAACCGATAGGGTAGGGTTGCCCGCATTTGTAAGCGTGCTACCCATAGGTTGCCCGGCAATAGTAAAAGTCACTTTGGTGTTCCAGTCATCAGAGCTGTAAAAGCGCATCTTTCTAAAGGCAGTCATAATATCATCGCGGGTAAGCGATGGAGCCATAACAACCAAACGGCCTGCGGTTTGGCGACCGAATACACTATTGTGTGTGTCGTGGTCTAAGCCAACCCCCACATGGTAGCCACGCTTAAGGGCATCATTATAACGGTTGATGTAGTTATTGGTAGTAGGATCTGAATAGCTGTAGTTGGTAGAAAAAGCCGGGCCGCTACGCGCTGCCATACCTACAATGGCATTGTCTGCCGCAAGGTTTGCCGCGTTGGCAAACAGGTTGTTATAATCTGTAGTAGCGGGGTGGCACAGGTAAGCAAAAGCGTTAGGGCGCTCGTTAACCTTACGCCAAAGGCTGCCATAATCGTATTCAGAAACAAACTCATCGTAAAAGCCGGTATCCCAACCTAAAAGTTCATCGCTACCATATACAATAGCATGGCCTCCGTTGGATATTATGCCCCACTCCATACCATACATAGCTACAAAGGTATCGGGTATGCTGGCGGTGTTGGCATCTAAAAGGCCCTGGTGGTAGTGGGCTACGTTTTGCATACCTGCGCTAAAATGATTATGTTCTGATATGCCGTAAAAATCAATGTGCTGCGACTCGCGGGCGTAGATAAAATCTTCAATCGGCGTGCTCATGCCCGATGTTAAACTGTCTTTATTGCCATCAGAATAGCCAGAATGGGCATGTATATTGCCGAAATAAAAATTAAGCGCCTGC
Organism: Bacteroidota bacterium; assembly: GCA_027483285.1. Lineage (GTDB taxonomy): Bacteria > Bacteroidota > Bacteroidia > CAMBQF01 > CAMBQF01 > CAMBQF01. The sequence goes on along the minus strand of JAIXUZ010000053.1, from coordinate 736 downwards.
GCCTGTAACTGTATGGCAAAGACTAAAACTAGCAGCCCTGCAACCCAATACTTTTTAATCATACTAATAGAATAAGAAAATATAAAGGTACTATTTAATTGGCCAAATAGCCTTAATTTTGGCTTATGGACGAAGGTACAGGCGTACGGTTAAACAAGGCAATTAGCGATACCGGCTTTTGCTCGCGCCGAGAGGCTGATAAGATTATTGAGCAGGGCCGCGTTAGCATTAACGGTATTAAAGCCGTTTTGGGCCAGCGTGTAATGCCTACCGATACTGTAGAGGTTGATGGTAAGCAAATATCATCAGCGCAAGCTACGGTGTATATTGCTTTTAACAAGCCCCGGGGTATAACCTGCACTACCGAGCTGCACATCAAAGACAACATCATCAACTACATAAACCACCCGCAGCGCATATTCCCTGTGGGGAGGTTAGACAAGGCATCGGAAGGGTTAATATTCCTTACCAGCGACGGTAACATTGTAAACAAGATACTCCGCGCCGGCAACAACCACGAGAAGGAGTACATTGTTACCGTAAACCGCCCCACCACGCCCGATTTTTTAGAGCAGATGGCAACAGGCGTCCCTATTTTAGATACCGTTACCGCCCCCTGCAAAGTAGAACGCATAGCCCCGTCTATATTCAAAATAATACTAACCCAGGGCCTTAACCGCCAAATACGCCGCATGTGCGAGGCGTTGGGCTACGAGGTTATTAAACTACGCCGCAC
>JAIXUZ010000196.1 GCA_027483285.1 Bacteroidota bacterium | reverse complement strand
ATGGATTTTCCGGATAAAAATATCGGTATTGTTTCGGTAGACCCTTCGAAACGCAAGACTGGCGGGGCTTTGCTCGGCGACCGTATCCGCATGAACTCGATACGTAATGAGCGTGTATACATGCGCTCGTTAGCTACGCGCCAAAGCAATTTAGCATTGAGCAAATATGTGCAGGAAGCTGTGAATGTGCTTAAAGCAGCCAATTTTGATTTGGTGATTTTAGAGACATCGGGCATTGGGCAAAGCGATACCGAGATACTGGAACACAGCGATATGAGCCTCTACGTGATGACGCCTGAATACGGCGCTGCCACGCAGTTAGAGAAGATTGACATGCTTGATTTTGCGGATGTTATTGCTCTAAATAAATTTGATAAACGCGGCGCGCTGGATGCCCTGCGTGACGTGAAAAAGCAATACAAACGCAACCACCAGTTGTGGGATACTGATGATGAGCAACTGCCTGTGTTTGGTACCATTGCATCGCAGTTTAACGACCCCGGAATGAACCGCCTGTACAAGGCTTTGATGAATAAACTGGCTGAAAAGACAGGCGCTCCGCTAACATCAGACTACCATGTGTCGGATGAAATGTCGGAGAAGATTTACATTATACCACCCGCCAGAACCCGCTACCTGAGCGAGATTAGCGAGAACAACCGCAAGTACGATGATTGGGTTGTATCGCAGGGAGAAGTGGCGCAAAAGCTGTTCAGTTTACGCAAGTCTATTGAAACGTTACAGCAATCAAAAATTGAAGATAAAGACCGTTTGATAAAAGGTTTGGAAGAGGCGTATGCTACGATAGAACTGAGCTTTGACGGCTATAACAAGAAGATTTTAGAAACGTGGGAGCAACGCAAAAGCAACTACGTTAGCGAGTATTATATGTACAAAGTACGCGGCAAAGAACTGAAAATTAAAACGCATACCGAGAGCCTTTCGCACCTGCAAATACCAAAGGTTGCGGTGCCTAAATACGAAAGTTGGGGCGAGATTTTGAAGTGGAATTTGCAGGAGAATTTTCCCGGTGAATTCCCTTATACGGCAGGTGTTTTCCCATTTAAACGCGAGGGCGAAGACCCTACCCGTATGTTTGCCGGCGAGGGTGGCCCGGAGCGCACCAACCGCCGCTTTCACTATGTTAGCTTAGGTATGCCTGCCAAGCGTTTATCTACCGCATTTGATAGTGTTACTTTATATGGTCACGACCCTGCTATACGCCCTGATATTTATGGCAAAATTGGCAACTCGGGTGTATCGATTTGTTGTTTGGATGATGCCAAAAAACTGTATTCGGGATTTGATTTGAGCGACCCGAAAACCTCGGTATCTATGACCATTAACGGGCCTGCTTCCATCATCACCTCATTCTTTATGAATGCCGCTATTGACCAGGCTTGCGAGAAATATATCCACGCTAATGGTTTAGTGGCTGAAGTAGACAAAAAGCTGAAAGAACTGTGGGATGATAAAGGCTTACAACGCCCCAAATACCAAGGTGAACTACCCAAAGGCAACGATGGTTTAGGCCTTATGCTATTGGGTATTACGGGAGATAAAGTTTTGCCTGCAGACGTTTACGAAAAGATAAAAGCAGAGACTTTAGCTGCCGTGCGTGGCACGGTACAAGCGGATATCCTGAAAGAAGACCAGGCGCAAAACACCTGCATTTTTAGCACAGAATTTAGCTTGCGTTTAATGGGCGATGTGCAGCAATATTTCATCGACAAAAACGTACGTAATTTTTATTCGGTGTCTATATCGGGCTACCACATGGCCGAAGCAGGCGCCAATCCTATCAGCCAGCTTGCGTTTACCTTGGCAAACGGTTTTACTTATGTTGAGTATTACCTAAGCCGCGGCATGGATATTAATAAGTTTGCGCCAAACTTATCGTTCTTTTTCTCAAACGGCATCGACCCTGAATATAGCGTTATAGGCCGCGTGGCGCGCCGCATTTGGGCCAAAGCCATGAAGAATAAATACGGTGCTGACGAACGTTCGCAGATGTTGAAATACCATATCCAAACATCGGGGCGGTCGCTACATGCGCAGGAAATTGACTTTAACGATATACGTACTACGTTGCAGGCGTTGTATGCTATTTACGATAACTGTAATTCGCTACATACCAACGCATACGACGAGGCTATTACTACGCCTACCGAGGGCTCTGTGCGCCGTGCAATGGCTATCCAGCTTATCATAAATAAAGAGTTGGGCTTAGCTAAAAATGAAAATCCGTTGCAAGGTTCGTTTATTATTGATGAGTTGACCAACCTGGTTGAAGAGGCTGTACTATCAGAATTTGATAGCCTTACAGAGCGTGGCGGTGTATTAGGTGCAATGGAAACGATGTACCAGCGCGGCAAAATACAGGAAGAAAGCTTGTATTACGAAACACTGAAACATACCGGGGAATTCCCGATTATAGGGGTGAATACGTTCTTATCATCAACAGGTTCGCCAACGATATTGCCTAAAGAGGTTATCCGTTCTACAGAAGAAGAAAAGGAATTCCAGATACAAATGTTGGAGCGTTTGCACAAAGGCAACGAGGATAAACGCCCTGCTTTTATTAAGGAACTGCAACAGGCCGCCATACACAACCACAACATGTTTGAGAAGCTAATGGAAGCCAGCAAATACTGCTCGTTGGGAGAGATTACCTACGCGTTGTTTGAGGTTGGCGGGCAGTATCGCCGAAACATGTAGCTAATTAGATAATTTGCTAATGAGGTAATAAGCGAATGTCGCCTTTGCAAGGAGAGTAAGGAGCAAGCAATATCTTAATGCGCTATATATATTGATAAATTCTATTAAATAACGCTGAATTATATGGTCACTTTTGGGTATTTCTACCAACAAAAAACTACCAACTACCAACTTATATTTTTTTCCTATCTTCGCACTCCTTTTTATAAATGATTATGACTATTAACGAAATAGAAAAACTACTAGGCGACCAAGCAAACTCATTGCTATCGCACACGTGCAACACCATTAAAAAAGAAACGTTGCATGCTACAGGCCCGGACTTTATTGACCGTGTTTTTATGCAAAGCGACCGTAGCCCTCAGGTGCTGCGCAGCCTGCAGGCCCTTTACGGTACAGGCCGCCTGGCAAATACGGGTTATGTGTCTATCCTTCCGGTAGACCAAGGCATTGAGCACTCTGCCGGTGCATCTTTCGCCCCAAACCCAATCTATTTCGACCCTGAAAATATTAT
>JAIXUZ010000113.1 GCA_027483285.1 Bacteroidota bacterium | reverse complement strand
TCTATAATTGCAAAAGCCGTATTCAGCCAAAAGGCAAAACTTATATTGGCTTCGCCATGATGATGGTGGCCGTGGCTATGCCCATGCGAATGATTATGGTTGTGGTTGTGCGCCATTTATGCTGTAAAGGTGAGTAAATAACAGAAATAATCCTACATTATTAGACAAGTCTAATTTATTTGTTAAACGAAACTAAAAGCTATATATTTGCGTTTTGAATTAAAATAAACACATGGCAGAATCAGAAAGAAAATCACTGTCGGAGGTAAACGAGTCGGTAGAAACGGGAGGACGTACCAGCCGTTTTAGGCGGTTGCTGGCCTTTTTGGGGCCTGCTTACTTAATATCTGTGGGCTATATGGACCCGGGCAACTGGGCTACCGATATAGCGGGCGGTTCGGCCTTTGGGTATAAGCTATTGTGGATATTATTGATGTCGAACCTGATTGCGTTGTTGCTGCAAAGCTTCTCTGCACGGTTAGGCATTGTAAGGCGATTAGACCTTGCACAGGCATCGCGCGAGACGTACCCTAAAACCGTTAACGGTATACTTTGGTTTTTGGCAGAAATTGCCATTGCCGCCTGCGACCTTGCTGAAGTGCTGGGCATGGCCATTGGTTTAAAATTAATATTTGGTCTACCAATATTATATGGAGTTTGCCTTACTGCATTAGACTCTTTCCTGCTGATATTTTTGTTGAATTACGGGGTGCGTAAAATGGAAGCATTTATTATAGGGCTTGTGGCTATAATAGGTATTGCCTTCCTTATCCAGCTACTAATTGCACAACCCGATGCCACACAGGTTTTTACCGGGTTTATTCCTACCGAACTAAACTCACAAGCCCTGTACCTGGCTATTGGCATTATAGGCGCTACAGTTATGCCCCATAACTTATACCTGCACTCATCGCTGGTGCAAACCCGACGGTTTGACAGGACCCCATTGGCCATAGCGAAAGCCATTAAGTATAATATTATAGACTCTGCCATAGCACTCAACGCCGCGTTTTTTGTGAATGCGGCTATATTGATACTGGCTGCCAGTACATTTTATTATAATGGGCTGTTTGAAATTGCGAGTATTGAAGAGGCGCATAAGATGCTGTCGCCGCTATTGGGAAGCAACCTGGCCCCTACCCTGTTTGGCATTGCCCTGATTGCCGCGGGACAAAGCTCAACCATTACCGGAACGCTTGCCGGGTAGATTATTATGGAAGGTTATTTAGACCTGAGAATACAGCCGTGGATACGACGTTTGATTACCCGACTGGTGGCTATTGTGCCGGCTATAATAACCATAGTTTATTTTGGCGAAGACCATACCGACAACCTGCTGGTGTTTAGTCAGGTGGTACTAAGCCTGCAATTGGGTTTTGCTATTATTCCCCTGATACATTTTGTAAGCGATAAGAAGCAGATGGGCGATTTTGCCGTGAAAGGAATTACCGTTATTGCCGGGTGGGTAAGTGCTGCGGTAATAGTTGGGCTAAACCTGAATTTAGTACTTAGTATGTATGTTGACTGGGTAGAAACATCAGAAAATAAGTGGCTACTAATACTATTGGTTGGGCCTGTTATCCTGTTTTTTATAGGGTTGCTGGCGTATATTATTATACTTCCGATAAAAAATCGAAGGCGCTTTAACCAGTTTGCATCGCATAAATCGGAACTGGTGCTTACAGGCACTATAGATAAAGCATCGTACAAAAAGATAGCCATTACCATAGACTTTAGTAGTAGTGATAACGCTACCATTAACGCGGCTGTGGCGCAAGGCGGAAAGGACGCCGAATACCTGCTGATACATATTGTAGAGTCGGCGGGGGCGTTTATATTTGGCAAGGATGTGGCCGACCATGAGAGCCAGTCGGACAAGGAGCACTTGAAGCAATACCGCGAAACACTTAGCGCACAGGGCTACAAAACCGAGATAAAACTGGGCTACGGAAACCCTAAAAAAGTGATACCCCAACTAGTGAATGAGTATGCACCCGATTTACTTGTTATGGGTGCGCACGGGCATAATACGTTTAAAGACCTTATATTTGGCACCACATTGAACACCGTGCGCCACCGAGTGAGCGCGCCGCTGCTTATAGTGAATGCGATATAATGGCTGAGAAGAAAACCCAAATAGAAGTTGTAAGTAAGAACCGTAGGGCTAGTTTTGAGTATACGATACTGGAAACTTATAAGTGTGGCATGGTGCTTACAGGTACCGAAATTAAGTCCATTCGCTTGGGGAAGATTAATATTGGTGATGCCTACTGCGTGATACAGAATGAGGAATTATTTGTACGTAATATGCATATTGACGAGTACGAGAAAGGCGGATTTGTAAATCACCCTGCGCGTGCCGACCGCAAACTGCTGGTTAAAAAGACTGAGCTAAAACGCCTGACCAATAAGCTAAAAGACAAAGGGCTTACGCTTGTGCCGCTGATGGTATTTTTGAGTGAGAACGGCTTTGCCAAGATTGAGATTGCTTTAGCCAAGGGTAAAAAATCGTTTGATAAACGCGAGGATATTAAGAAAAAGGATGTGCAGCGGGAGATTGACCGGAGACTTTAGTTGAAATCTGACATCTAACATCTGAAAGGCAAAACTTTAAGAACAATAACTCTCTACACATATTGCAAGATGTCAATTGTCAGATGTCAGTTTAATTAATCAATTGGTTCGAGGTTTTCGAGGCTGACGGTGCTGTTGATATTGCCGAATGTTACGCGGGCTTTGTCTTTTATAATCTCTTGAACGATGCCTGTTTGGTGGCTTTTTAGCAGGCGCACCTTACCCCCTACCTGTATCTTCTTCTTAACGCGGGCAATGATTTTCTCCTTGGTATTTTCTTTCTTTTCAAGCGCCAGTTGATACTGTTTCTTATGCTTTTCGGCTGTAAGGCTATCAACAAACTTTTTAATAATGGCTTTTTTGTCGCTATTTTTTTGCCACTCTTCGGCCAGGGCATTGTACTTGCGGCCCAGCTCTACCAGCTTGCTAATCTCTTCCTGCTTTTCTTTAGACCTTTCCAGTTTATCATTCAACTTAGCTTGTAAGGCATCAAACTTTGCCTCGGCCTTTTGGCTGGCTTTGGTTTGTTCTTCCAGCTTTGTAAGCTCTTCGGTAATTTTATTCTTTTCGCGCTGCACATCGGCCAACAGGCGGTTTAGCTTTAGCTTATCGGTGGAAACTTTATCTTGCGCACGTTTGATGATTTCTTTTGGCAAGCCGATTTTTTCAGCAACCTCAAATGTGTATGAACTACCCGGTTGGCCTATGACCAACTCATACTTAGGTTCAAGTGTTTCGGGGTTGAAGAGCATGCTAGCGTTGATTACCCCTTTAAGGTTATCGGCCAGCAATTTAATATTGGTATAGTGTGTGGTGATGATGCCAATGGCCTGCTTTTTAGTCAGTTCTTC
>JAIXUZ010000041.1 GCA_027483285.1 Bacteroidota bacterium | reverse complement strand
CGTTATATATGGCAGTGCCATACATTGATATACAGGAGAAAAAACCAACTCTGCTAAACACCCTTATGGCCGGCCTGCGCAAAAACATTGACGAAGGTGTAAAAGACGAGGAGCTTGCCCACAGGCTTGATACCATTACTAAACGCGGCCCCGAGCTTAGCGACCTTGCCTTTTTGGGCAGCAAAGGCTTTGAAAAAATTGCAGGATTTAAACCCAACTTCCGCCGTGTGGAGAAGAATGATAACGAGGTTTCATCGCTTAGCATTGGGCGTTATACCATTGTTACAACCCGCCCCAAACGCGGCGAGTAGAAAAAATAAAAAAACTTTACACGTTGCTGTAACTTTTTAATACCCCAAACCATCTTACTATCAAACAACACAGTTAAAAAAGAAACGCAACACCTAATACAGTTTATTATGAAAGCTTCAGCAATATTTTTAGCCGCCCTTTTAAGTTTAGCAGGGATTAGCGCTAAAGCGCAAAGTGATACTTTACCAAATGCTAAAAAAGACACTACCAACATTAACTTAGGTAATACCCGCATTACTATTATAGAAGAGAAAAAGGGAGATAATAAAAGTGTAACTGTAGTGTCTGACACCACCATTATTGTTGAGTTAGACAGTGTACCGAATGGTGAGTTTACCCCATCTAAACGCAAAAAGAAACCAGCCAACGCCTGGGCAGGTATAGAAATTGGTATAAACACACTGTTAAATTCAGAACGTAACTTCTCTTTAACCGGAGCCGATGCGCCTTACAGCCTTAACTATGCAAAGTCAGTATCTGTAGGCTTAAACCTATTCGAGTATAAGATGCCAATTGCAAAAAACAACTTCTACATGTCTACCGGCTTTGGCTTGGAGTTTAACAACTTCCGTTTTGATGATACCAGTGTTAAGCTTGACCCAAAATCGAACCCGCTGGCTGTAACTTACGACACTACCCGCAACTACACCAAAAACAAACTGGCTTTGGCTTACCTAAACGTACCCTTATTGTTTACCGTAGCGGCTAACGACAAAAAAGGTAAAAACGCGTTCCACCTAAGTTTGGGCGCTATGGTAGGCTTTAAATACCGTGCCCACCAAAAAATGGTGTATTACGAAGATGGCGACAAAAACAAACCTAAAACTTTCGATAGCTTTAACACCAGCCCCTTCCGTTTTACTGCTATGGCACGTATGGGTTATAAAAAGATTGGTGTATACGCCAACTATGCTTTAAACTCAATGTTTTTGAAAGACCAGGGCCCTGAATTGTACCCTTTAACTATGGGTGTATCATTCTTATTCTAACCACAGAAAGCGAGTAATCAATATATAGGCAACAATGCCCAACGGGCGGTCAGCAATGGCCGCCTTTAGGGTTTTTGGCCTCACCCCCCCTCGCCTCGGGACCCTCTCCCAAGGCGAGGGGCTAATTATTTTCCGACCTATTTTGTCAACCTATCGCTAACCGTTTAACAACGCTTCGGCAATGGTTAAATCGGCAGGGGTGGTAATTTTTAGGTTGGCCCTGTCGCCCTCAATTAAATGGATGCGCTCGCCCATATCTTCGGCTACCGATGCATCATCGGTAAACACTTCATTATATGGGGCGTCGTAAGCACGTTTTAAGGTACTTAACTTAAAGCACTGGGGGGTTTGTATCAGCCTCAGATGGTCGCGGTTTAGCTGTTTGCTTTGGGCGCCATGCAACTCGCGTACCGTTTCAGCAGGGGCTACAGCGGGTACGGCATTGCCATGCTTCTCAGCAATGGTATAAGCTTCTTTTATCAATATAGGATTGATTAATGGCCTTGCACCATCATGTATTCCCACAATACCCTCTGTACCAGCAATAGCATGCAGGCCGCTTTTTACAGAGTGGAAACGGGTAGGCCCGCCCAGGGCAATGGTATGCGGTATGGTAAAGTTATGCTGCGCGCAAAGCTCTTTCCACTCGCCTACGTGCTTCTCAGGCAATACAAGTATTATGTTGATGGTGTTATCAAACGCGTAAAAACGCTCTATTGAATAGAAAACCACAGGCTTGCCTGCCAGTTGCATAAACTGTTTAGGGGTATCGCTCTTCATACGTGTACCCAACCCTCCGGCAACTATAACAACGTGGTTCATACCCGCCAAATTAAATAAAAAACCCCACCAATAAGGCAGGGTTTTTAATATTTTATTCAAAGTTGGGATTATGTTACACCCCCTCCCTCTGGCAAAGCCGGAGTACTCCCACTTGGCAGGGGGAGAGCTATGAATTATAGTATCAACATGGCATCGCCATAGGTAAAAAAGCGGTACTTCTCTTTTACAGCTTGCTTGTAAGCTTCCATTAAAAAGTCGTGGCCAGCAAAGGCAGAAACCATCATTACCAACACCGTTTGTGGCATGTGGAAGTTGGTTATCATACAGTTAGCAACCTGAAAATCGTGCGGTGGAAGGATAAATTTATTTGTCCACCCTTTGTACGGTTTTAGGTGGCCATTGGTAGTTACCGATGTTTCTATGGCACGCATGGTAGTAGTACCTACAGCACAAATACGCTTACGTTCATCGCGCGCTTTGTTAACTATTTTAACAGCTGTTTCGTCAATCTCCATCTCTTCAGAGTCTACCTTATGTTTGGTAAGGTCTTCTACCTCAACCGTGCGGAATGTGCCCAAGCCCACGTGCAAAGTAATCTCGGCAAAGTTTACACCTTTAATCTCTAAACGCTTCATTAGCGTTTTGCTAAAGTGCATGCCGGCTGTTGGGGCGGCAACGGCACCTTCGTGCTTGGCAAATACCGTTTGGTAGCGCTCGGCATCGGCAGCATCGGGGGTACGTTTTATAAATTTCGGTATCGGGGTTTCGCCCAATTCGTATACGGTTTGCTTAAACTCTTCGTAGCTGCCATCAAACAAGAAACGCAACGTACGGCCACGCGATGTGGTGTTGTCAATTACCTCGGCCACCAACTCGTCGTTATCGCCAAAATACAGCTTGTTGCCAATACGTATTTTACGGGCAGGGTCAACCAAAACATCCCAAAGGCGGCTTTCGCGGTTAAGTTCGCGTAAAAGGAAAACCTCTATCTGGGCACCGGTTTTTTCTTTATTGCCATACAGGCGAGCGGGGAACACACGGGTGTTGTTAACAATCATGCAGTCGCCGTCTTCAAAATAATCTAAAACGTCGCTAAATTTTTTGTGCTCTATTTTTTTTGTTTTACGGTCGATAACCATTAAACGGGCATCTTCACGGTTTTTTGCCGGACGTTCAGCAACTAATTCTGGAGGAACGCGAAACTTAAATTGTGATAATTTCATTAAGTATCTGAGTATAAGTAAAAATTAAAAGAATGCGAATATACAACATCCATACCCCCTTTGTCAAGCGGACGGGCTGTAATGCTTGGTAACGTTGAAAAGAAAGTTTTATTGTATAGAAAATCACCTCTTAAAAGGGATGGCTCGAAGTTCCGGGGTGGTTACATTTTTCATTTTTATTCGGCTGTAAGTAAAAGCATTCATTTTTAGCATCTCCACAGCTGGCCAACTTCTATTTTAAGATTTAAAATGGGTGGCTATCAACTAACATAGCCAAAAGATTAAAACCTT
>JAIXUZ010000049.1 GCA_027483285.1 Bacteroidota bacterium | reverse complement strand
TCTTTTTTATCAAGCGCAAGGGCAATTGTGGCTAGCTTGTTTTTAAAATCGGGGTAATAAGGCGTCAGTTTTACCGCCTGCTGAAAGAATGTATAGGCTTCAGTAAACATACCCAAATTATTGTATGCCTCTCCAATGCGGTAGGCGGTCCACCCATCGGCATTGGTATAGCTTTGCTTAATTAGTTTTTGGGTAAGTAGTTTATCCTTTCCCACCTCGGTTACCTGACTTACTACAGCAGTATAATCGCCTTTTATATAGTAGTATTGTATCAACGGTACAAACATATCGTCGCCGCCTTTTTGCAGGTAAAACCAGGCGCTATCCAGCAGGTATGGCTTATTCTCAAACTTCTCGTACTGGTTTATATACGCCATAGCTTTTGATACCGATGTAGGCGAGGGGTTGTTAATACAGGCTAAGCCTACAAACTCCTTTATACCCTTCAACTCCTTTTGGTCAATAGGCTTGCGTATGTAATGGTCGTGGATTGATACGTGTGGAATATCTGTTGAGCCTGAGCGAGGCATGTGGCAGCTTACGCAGTTGTTTTTAGCGGCATCAAGCCTGGCTTGGGGGGCTGTGCAGGTTGTTTGTTTTGGGGCGGTGTGGCAGTTTTGGCATTTGGCATTAAAATACCCATCGCCCAGGCTTTTAGATGTTACATGGGGGTTGTGGCAGGTAACACAGGTTAGGGCATTTTTATAAGGGTGTAGTTTATCTTTATTGGCATTGTTCTTAGCCGATACTACAAAGCACTGGCTCTGTTTCAACCTGTCAGCATGCGAAGCCATGATAAAGTCTTTATCGGCATTTTTATAGCGTGGCAGGTATACATCCATTACCGCACTTAGCTGCATACCGGGCTTAAAGTCGAAGAACGATTTGCCGGGCTTTAGTACCGCGTTGCCTTGCAAATGGCAGCGTTGGCATATTTCAAACTGTAGGTCGGCACTAAGCTTGCCAGGGTTTACAATAGAGTAATCTATGTATTTTGATGTATCAATACTTTCGCCCATTTGCTTGCGGCGCACATGCTCGCCCCCCGGCCCGTGGCACCGCTCGCAGTCTATACCTTGGGGTACTTCGCTATACTTATTTTCCGACCCCATTACAAACTTAGGGTAGGCGTTATGGCAGCTCATACACTCTAACCCAATGGCCCTGCCAAAGCGGGTATTATGCCCATTTTCAAAACCGGGGGGTAAATCTAACCGGCCTTTTTGGGCATAGAAGGTAAACGGGGCCTGGTATAAATAGCCTTTTACGTTTATAATGTGCGAATTGGTATGCTGGCCCGAACCCACAATATAGCTGACGGCCTGTATCCGCTTATAAACGGTATCGTTGCCCGATAGCCTAAACTCGTTTACTTTTAGGGTATCGCCTTTCCAGTAGGGTTTGTAGTATAGGTCTGAGAATTTGTCGTAAAGGGTTTTAGCCTCTTCAAAACGGCCTTTGCTCTTGGCGTGGGTAGCATTGTCAAACGATTGCCCCATGCCCGTTTGCATAAACGTATTGTAAATATCCTGGTGGCATTGCTTGCAGGTGTTTATGCCCACATAGCTTACAGTATCGTTAAGCCCTGCATAGTCGGTTAGTTTGGCGCCAGCATCGGTATTATCATTGCCCGGCCCGCAAAACATTGCGAACACGGCAACAAAAGCCACAACCAATATCAGGGCAATTTTCTTCATTTATCCACGCAGCAGTTGCAGGGTATGTTCATCAACCCAATTGTTATTAATATGCAGCCATTGCTTTTTAGTACCGGTAATGGTAAATCCATGTTTGGTAAACAGCCTCAGGCTTGCGCTATTATCAACAGCTATATTGCAAAAAAGTTGGTTTAGGTTTAGTGTAGTAAAGGCGTAGCTAATCAGTTGCTGCAAAGCTTCTGATGCGTACCCGTTATTACGGTTACTATGCTCCCCAATAAGTATGCCTACGCCCGCGCGCTGGTGGCGGGGCTCAAAGTCGAATAAGTCAACACAGCCAATGGTTTCGGTAGTGCCGTTTTCTTCCAAGTCAATCATTAACCGCAGCTGGCGCGTAGTGTATATATCCTGCCCGGCATTTTCAATATAGGCTTTCAAAACATCCTTAGAGAATGGAGTGTAAGTATAACTTACCGCCCAATTTTCGGGGTTGTTTTCCCAAGCGTAAATATGCTCAAGGTCTGTGGGTTCTATTGCCCTTAATTTTATCACAATTAAAGCTCGCTTAGTTTCATTGTTTCACCTAAACGAATACCTTTTTCGGTTATTTGTAGCGTACTACATTCATTTATTGGATCATGCTCGTAAAAGAGGATAGCGTTTTTATCAGCCATTTCGGTTAAAATGGATTCTTTCTCGCCCAAGGTTAGCAGCGGACGGGTATCGTACCCCATAACATAGGGTATGGGCAAATGCCCTGCCGATGGAATCAAATCGGCCATATAAATAATGGTGCGCCCTTTGTAGTTAAGCATAGGCAGCATCATGCTCTCGGTATGCCCGTAAACTTCTTTGTAGCTAAATAACTCAAAACCATCATCAACAAACTTAAGCTGCCCGCTATCCATTATGGGGATGATATTTTCGGTTAAGAACGATGCTTTTTCCCTTGGGTTAGGCTTTGTAGCCCATTCCCAATGCTTGTTGTTGCTCCAGTAGGTTGCGTTTTTAAACACAGGTTCATAGCCGTCCTTTGCGCTGTTCCATTTTACGCTACCGCCGCAATGGTCAAAGTGCAGGTGGGTAAGAAACATATCGGTAATATCATCAAACCCAAAGCCTAAAGCGTTTAGCGATTTTTCCAACGTATCATCGCCATGCAAATAATAATGCCCAAAAAACTTATCGCTTTGCTTATTGCCAATGCCATTGTCTATCAGTATCAGCTTGTCGCCGTCTTCAATAAGCAGGCAACGCATGGCCCAGGTGCACATGTTGTTTTCATCGGCAGGATTTAGCTTGTTCCAAATAGATTTAGGGACAACGCCAAACATAGCGCCGCCATCTAACTTAAACATGCCTGTATTTATGGTATGTAGTTTCATTTTGCTAAAGAGTATTTGTCAAAAATACCAAGTATTGGGCTTATTGGTACTATGTTTTAAGATTAAGGTAACGGCTAAACCAAAACTTTTTTCTTTCTTTGGGGTGAATTAGTATGAAAGAAATCATTACCACCAAGTTTGCCCCCGCCCCCATAGGCCCTTATAGCCAGGCTGTAAAGTTTGGCAATGTGCTGTTTGTATCGGGCCAAATTGCGCTAAACCCGGAGAGTGGTGCGTTTGAGAATGAGAACATACAGGCCGAGACATTCAGGGTAATGGAAAACCTGCGTGCCATACTGGCCGAGGCTGGAATGGATTTTACCAACATACTTAAAACCACTATCTTTTTAAAAAGCATGGACGATTTTGCCCAGGTGAATGAGGTGTATGCAAGCTATTTTACGGCTGACTTCCCCGCCCGCGAAACGGTTGAGGTAGCCCGCCTGCCCAAAGATGCCCATGTAGAAATTAGTGTGGTAGCTGCGCGTTAGTCCGTTAGAAAATCCTCAATAGGCCCGCCAAACCG
>JAIXUZ010000020.1 GCA_027483285.1 Bacteroidota bacterium | reverse complement strand
TCATTCCACTACAGTTTAGACCCTGAATTTAACCACATTAAAAAGGCTAAATTTTCTGCCGCAGGCATTATCGGGTTACTTGATAAGTATGATATTGTGGTAGAATAGCATTTTGTAAAACGATTAGAAAAAAGGCAACTATGCTTGGTAAATACTATAAATACGGAGCCTTATACCCCGCAATATTGGTAATGCTGGGCAATATAATAGCCTGCATTATTATAGCTAATGAAGATTTCGAAAGCGAATGGTTAACAGCCGATTTTATAATTACGATCATAATTTTTATGGCATTTGCTAATGCCGGTATATTTTGCCTGCTATCAGCAACATTATTCTACAACAACCAACCACGTGTATATGACAACCCATGGTATAGCGCATTGGCCTGGATGGCTGCGCCGGGTATATACGCAGGTGCCTTACTCTACAAAGGCCATGGTGATATATTTATTATAGGCAATACCCTACCCTATTTAATTGCCCTTGCAGCAACTTTTATACACTTTAGGCAAAATAAAAACTTTACTCTACCCTCTTAAAAAAGCATTCCGCTCCTCACTCCTCTCTTCCCGCTCCTCTGCTACGCTTTCTTCAAAAACTCAGCCCTAAGTACAATATCCATTTTATTTACGCGGCAGTCAATCTCTTGCGCATCGCCGGTAAGCTTAATGTTTTTAACCAGCGTACCGCGTTTTATAACGGTTGAAGAGCCGCGTAGCTTTAAATCTTTAGTCAGGGTTACAGAGTCACCATCTTGCAAAACCGTTCCGTTGCTGTCTTTTACTACTACTTCGCTCATACTATTATGTTAGATGCAGCAAAGGTAGAAATATATACGGCATCCGTTTTATGATATTAATCAGGATGTAGATTACCAATTATGCATTATACATTTTGCATTCTGAATTAATTTCTACCACTTTTTTCCGATAAACCTCAATTTATGTGTGCCATATAAGCAGCACTTTTACAGCATATTACAACAACAGCTTATGGAAAAATACCGATAACAACATCCCCGATAAAGACAGTTAATTGTAGGCAATAAAATGTACACTAAACTATCGGCACGGCGTTATAGAACAAAAAAACATAAAGCTTATGAAAATGCTCGCAAACAATTTTAAGAGTTTTGACGATTTGGTTTTTGAAAACCGCAATCAAAACTATGGTGCGTATGTAATACGCAAAAGCTACCACGACAATATGCTAAGGGCCCTGCTCTTTTCATCTGTTGTTGTTGGTATATTCCTCTTCTTAGTAACCCGCCCAGCAGGGGCTGTTGAACCACCAAAAATTGACAAAGACGATAGTGTTAAAATTATCGACGTTGTGGTACCGCCCGAGGTGAAAAAGGTTGAACCTGACAACCCGCAGAAAAAAGTAACACCAGCCGAAAGCCAAACTGTACCTGATTACTCCAGCAACGGCGAATTGCAAAAACTGGACAAAAAGTTTGACCCCGACAAAGCTATTGGGCCAATTGACCAGGATGGTGAAAAACGCCCGTTAGATACAACGGACATTATTGGTGTAGAAGGCCCTGATACCATTGGCGACTATAAACCCGTAAAAACTATGGAGCCCTTGCGCATTGTGCAAAACATGCCTACCTTCCCCGGGGGCGAACCAGCCATGATGAAGTTTATTGCAGCCCAGGCGCACAAAAACAACCAGTGGGCCGATATGGGCCTTACCGGCACCGTATATGTGCAGTTTGTTGTGGCTGCCGATGGTACCATATCTAACGTAGAAGCCGTGCGCGGGCCGTACGATGTGCTTAAGAAAGTAGCGGTAAACGCCGTAAAATCTATGCCCAACTGGAACCCCGGCATGCAAGATGGCCATGCTGTACCCGTAATTTTAGCGGTACCTATTAGCTTTAAACAATAGTAACATTAACAAGGCGAGCGCACAAGGTATTTTGTTATATTCGCAACTTGCAAAATTTGTATGGCAAAAAGATTTTCATATTCCTTGGCGCTCGCTATTTTTAGCGCCTTTATGTCTTTAATTTACCTGGGGTTGGGCATATTTTTGCTAACTACTGATTATGGTGTAATGATAGGCGAAACCATGGGTATTGTGGTAGGCGTTGTGTTAATATCAATGGGTATACTACGCGGTATTGGCGCGTATCAAAAATTCAAATCAGCAAACAGTAACAATGGCTAAAAACATTTTTGCAACTGTTATAGCAAGCGCTATAATACTGCTGGCAGCATGTGGCCAAGAAGGCGTATCGCATACCGACGATGCTACGTCGGGCAAAATCAAAATATCGGTTGATGAAAACTACCAGTTTTTGGCCGATACCCAAATAAATACATTTATGGCATTAAACCCTGATGCCGTTATTACCCCAACCTATGGCGACGAAACCAGCGTTTTTGCCGATTTTATAAAAGACTCGGCAAGGGTTATTATGGTTAACCGCCAGCTTACCGCGGCCGAACTGGCCCATTTTGATTCTATCAAAATTAACCCCCACGTTACCACCATTGCCTGGGATGCCGTTGCCCTTATTGTAAACAAAAGCAACCCCGATACCAACCTTACCCTTGGCCACCTTAGGTATATTTTAGATGGCAAGGTTACCAAATGGAACCAGTTAGACAAAACATCTAAACTGGGCGATTTGCAGGTGGTATTTGATAATAATGGGTCGAGCAATGCGCGCTATTTGTTAGAAAAGTTTCAACTGAAAAATTTTCCGGCAAACTGCCAGGCAGCAGAGTCTAACCCCAACGTTATTAAGTATGTTGAGGAGCACCCTAATGCTATTGGCGTAATTGGCGTTAACTGGATTAGCGACCGCGACGACTCTACATCTATGAGCTTTTTGAATAATATCAAGGTTATCAATGTTAGCGAAAACCAGGATACATCGTTCAACCACGAGTTTTTCCCTCCGTTGGCCGGCTATGTTGCAACTAAAGATTACCCCTTATCGCGCGAAGTGTATCTTATTAAGCGTGAGCCTTATAACGGACTTGGCACAGGCTTTGTAAACTTTTGTTATTATGAAAAAGGACAACGCATAATAAAACTAATGGGCCTGTTGCCTGCCAATACCGCCATTAAGGTAAAACAGCAAAGCCTTAAAGTAAAAGAATAAGTATAACCCACCCGAATATCCTAACAACACTCATGAAAATTCTTAAAACAGTATCGGCCGCAGTGTTAGCAATGTTTTTTGCAGCATCAGCACAGGGCCAAACACTAAAAGAAGCCCTTAAGTACTCTGAAAATGAGCAGTACGACAAGGCCGATGTGGCTTTTAAAAAGCTATTAGCATCAGAGCCTGCCAATGGCGATGTGTATTACTACTACGGTAAAAACTTTATCAGTACAGAAGACCTTGACTCGGCTAAAATTATCTTTAAGCTGGGTACAGATAAAGCCCCTACAAACCCCCTAAACCACATTGGCTTAGGTTCTGTAGCGCTTTTCCAGGGCAATAAAACAGAGGGTATGGCCCTTATTGATAAAGGTGTGCAATGGAATGACAATAAAAATATTGCCATATCTATAGAGGCTGCTTATGGCTTAATCAACGCCCCTATAAAAGACACCGCGCAGGCTATGAAGATTTTATCTAAAGCCCGTGAGTTGGATTTAGGTAAAGACAAAAAGCCTAAAAACGCTAACCTGTACATTGCTTTGGGCGACGTGTTTTTAGAGGCTAACAAAGGCGGCGATGCCATGAACAACTACGAAAAAGCCCTTTTGCTAGATAAAGCAAACGTTCACGCTTACTTGCGCCAGGGCCAGCTTTGGTTACGCGCCCGTAACTTCGAGTCGGCATTAAAATCATACAATGATGCTATTAAAACAGACTCAACCTTTGCCCCTGCTTACCGCGAAAAAGGCGAGTTCTACTTCTTGTTCAACAAATACGGTTTGGCTAAAGAGCAGTACAAAAAGTACCTATCGCTGGCTAAAAACAACTTTAAAGCGCGTATACGTTACGCTAAGTTTTTATTCCTTGCCAAGCAGTATAACGATGCTATTACCGAGATTGATTTAATCTCTCAAACCGATAGCAACATTGCCGTGCTTAAGCGCCTGAAGGCTTACTCGCAATACGAAGTACGCAAGTACGAAGATGGTTTAAAAACCATAAACAGGTTTTTTGCCGTGCAGCCTAAAGAAAAGCTGATATCTAAAGACTATGAGTACTACGGTAAGCTGTTGCTTAAAAACAACCAGGACTCGTTAGCCCTTAAAGTATTGCTTGATGTATACAATACCGATACTACCTTGAAAGAGCTTAGCGGCGATATTGCTGGTGCATACCTTAAAACAAAGAACTACAACGAAGCTATCAGGTACTTTACAATAAAAGTATCACAACCTAAAGATGTTATTACTGCCGACTGGATTAACCTTGGCCTTGCATACTACCAAACCGCCCAGTTTGGCAAAGCCGATAGCGCTTATGCTAAAGCAGCCGTATTGCAGCCCGATGCAGCTATTGTATACTTAAAACGCGCACAGGCTAACAGCAAAATGGACCCTGATTCTAAAAAAGGATTGGCTAAGCCATTCTACGAAACCTATATATCTAAAATTAAGCCTGCCGAGGTTGACAAGAACAAGAAAACCCTTGCCGAGGCTTACAGCTACTTAGGTTCGTACTACCTAACTGTTACTAAAGATTACACCACGGCAAAAGCGGCATACACTAAAATTTTAAGTTTCGACCCTGACAACACCAAAGCGAAAGATGCTATGGAACTAAAAGAGCTGAAAGATGTTGTTGTTCCGGCTGATATGAATGTGCCTAACACTGTACCAAGTGATAACACAATAACTCCTGCACCGGGCAACTAAGCGCCTCGCCCTGCCCTCTCAAAAGGATAGGGTTTAAAATATATCTGTAGAAGTCCCGTATAACCTATGTTGTACGGGACTTTTTCGTTAGTTTTGTAGTAATGGATGTTGATATTTATACCTACCTGAATAAGGAGGAAATAAAAGGGCTGCTGAAAAAGAACAACTGGAAAGCGGCCTTGGAGGTATTTGATACCTGGTTTTGGATTGCTTTTGCATTCGCCATTGCCGGTATATTCCCCAATGTGTTTACCATTATAGTTGCCTTGTTTATTTTAGGCGGTAAACAGCTTGCCTGCGCCATTATAATGCACGATGCATCGCACCATGCCCTGTTCCAAACCCGTAAGCAGAACGAGGTAATAGGCTCGTGGTTTGGGGCCTACCCTATTTTTCACGATTTGATACGCTACCGCCCCTACCACCTCAAGCACCACGTTACCACCGGCACCCCTGCCGACCCCGACTTACCGCTTACCAAGGGCTATCCTACCAACAAAGCCGGCCTTACCCGCAAATTTAGCCGCGACCTTACTGGGCTTACCGGTATAAAAGCAAACGTGGGCCTTACCGCCATGCACATGGGCTTTTTGCAGTACCATCTGGGGGGTATGATTATCAAAATTGACCAAAAAGGCCGTAAGGTATCAGACTTTTTTACCACTACGTTTAAAAACATGTGGGGTGCTCTTACGGTAAACGCTATTATGCTGGGCATATTATGGCTTTGCGGGGCACCATGGCTGTATTTGCTTTGGGTGGGCGCATACTTTACCACCTACAACTTTTGCCTGCGCGTACGCTCTATTGCAGAACATAGCATAGTAGCCAACTCTACCGATAAC
>JAIXUZ010000359.1 GCA_027483285.1 Bacteroidota bacterium | reverse complement strand
GACAATGTTGCCTTCTGGGGCCCGTTAGCCTGGACAATGATATTTGGTTTAGTTATAGCAACCTTCTTAACCCTTTTAGTAGTGCCTACCATGTATATGATGGCTTACAAAACCAAACACAAAGTGTTGGGTTGGTTTAAGAAAAAATAGTCCGGTTTTCATTTTAATAGATTTAGTAAAGCACAAAAGCGCCGCATAGCAATATGCGGCGCTTTTGTATTTGGGCTGCCTGCAAACGAAACTCGTTTATTGCTTTTTCGTATATTTGGTAGTATGAAAGCACGAAATATAGAAATTGAACGGGCTAAGGCATTAGAGGTAATTAAAAATATTACAGATGCCGAAACGCTGCATGAGATAGCTGCATTGTATGGCAACTTATTGCCTACCGAAAAACGCACTACTATTGAGGAGTATAACAAAGATTTGGAAGAAGCTGAAAAAGAAATTGCAGAAGGCAAGGTTGTTGCTCATGAAGATGTAGTTAAGTATTTTGCAAAATGGCAGGACGAGAATCTAAAAAAATAATTTGGCGCTTAAAAGCCAAGGCCGATTTTGAAACCCTCATAGATTATATTTCACAAGACTCACCATTTGCAGCAAATAATGTAGGTTTAGCCATTATTGATGAAATATCAAACTTACCTGTTTTACCCGAAAAATTTGTAAAAGACAGTTGGAAGAAAAACAACGATGGCAGCTACAGGGTGTTTTTCAAATATCATTATAGAATTTCTTACAAAATAACCCCCGCTACCATTTATATTTTACGCATCCGTCATACCTCGCAAGACCCTAAAGAATACTAAATAAAACTATTAAAGTGTCGCAGGTGATACTTACTAATAAAAAAGCGCCGCATATTGCTATGCGGCGCTTTTTTTATGTAGTTAAGCGTATACTTTAGTTTACAAAAATCTTGTTGGTACTAACACCGTGGCAGCTATTGCAGGCGCCAATAGTAGTGGTTGTGCTCATATACTGTACATCGCCGCTGGTGCCGGTAATACTTGGGTATAAACCACTACCAAAGTTTATATCTTCAGTTGTATAAAAATTACCTTTTGCATCAACCTCAATGGTGTATTTAAGTGTACCGGTGCCATCGGGCCCGGTGTATAGTTTAACCGTACCGTTGGGTTGCACGTTTGTAAATGCAGCATTGTAAACAGTACCTGCGGCATTAAACCAACCTTCGCCCGCGCCGCCACTTTTATGGCAGTTCATACAATTTTGCCCCATGTTGTGGCTGTCGTCATCGCCGTAGCGAGATATGTTAGTTTCGTTTTCCTCGCTTTCTTTTTCGCAGCCCTGTATGGCTACCATGCCGCCAAATAAGGCAGTCAGCAATACCATTGTAATCAACTTGTTTTTCATGGTTCTATTTTTTAAAATTGATAATTGCTTGTTGTAAAAAATTATTTATTCCGATTTATTTTTCAAACTCATAAGTAAGGCATAAGCCCCCTTTATAGCAAAGCTATAGCTATTTATGTCTTTATTTTTATCCGCAGGCACAATTTCAGTAAAGCCCCCCTCGCTGATGCCGGGCAATACCTCAAACAAATCAAATACACCAACTGATTTTTGTACAAATACATAGTGTTTGTTTTCAAATTCAACAATGGCATCATCGGGTAGGGCCAGCACATTGCTACTTTTAACCTCTACATTGGCATTCATATACATACCGGGAATCAGGTCTTTATCATACTCTTCAAAATGGCAATGCACCTCTACACTGCGCTCTAACGAAAGGCTTTTGCCTATAAGGATAACCTCGCAGGTATACATTTTGTTGGCGTTGTTGGTGTAGGCAAATACCTTTTGGCCAATGGTAAACTTATTAAGGTCTTTTTCAAACACCGTCAGGTTAAGGTGGATGTCGGCAGGGTTTACCAGTTCAAACAACACATCGGCGGGGTTTACATATTTGCCAATGTTTACATTTACCTTCGACACAAAACCATCAATAGGCGAATATACATTTATGCCACGTGACAGGTTATTCTCATTAAGGTTATCAGGGTTTATACCGATTAGCTTTAGCTTTTCGTACAACGATTTCATTAATATCTTCTGCGATTTATAATCTGCTTCTGCCTGCTGAAAAACCTTGTCGCTGCTTGCTTTGGTGGCATTCAAATCTTTTTGGCGAAAATATTCCCCCTCTATATACTTAAACTTAGCCTGGGCATTTAGGTAGTCTTGTTGTAGTTGAATGTATTGCTGGTCTTCCATTACGGCAATAATCTCGCCTTTGCCCACATGCATTCCGGGCAACAGTTTAGTGCTTTTTAAATACCCGCCCAACGGTACGCTTACCGATACCATATTTTGGGGTGGCACATCAATAATACCATTTACTTTTAGTACCGATGAAAGGCTTTTCATTTCGGCCTTTCCGGTTTGTATGCCAGCGTTTTTGCTTTGGGCATCAGTAAGTGTAACAGTAGTGCCGCTTTCTTCTTTTGCAGATGTTTCATCAGCCTGCTTTGCCCCGCCGCAGGCGGTTAGCAATGTTATGGCAATAAAAATTATATACTTGTTCATGTTGTTACTTGTTTGTTAGTGCATTTAAATCAATCACACTAAGGTTTAGTGCCTTTACGGCGTCTAAATAATCGCTTTGAGTAGCAATGGCCTGGTTAATCAGCATTACCCAGTCCAAATAGTTAATATCGCCACCTTGCAGTTGGATATTGGCTGTTTTAATAATGGTGTCGGCATAGCCAAGGGCGCTACTCTCATAATAATCTACCGCCTGTTTGCTTTTGGTGTAATTGGCCAATGCCTGACTGTAGGCCGTTTGTAAAGAGTTTAAGCCCACCAGGTAGTTATACTGTGCTATTTGCCTGTCTATTTTAAGTGCCCCAATTTTTGCTTTTTGCGCCCCAAAAAACAGGGGTATGCCCAAGCCAAATTGTGCCGACTGAAAACGGTATGCGGTAGTGTAGGCCTTATTATCGGCACCAATGCCGCGTATGCTCATGTTGCTATAGCCCAAACTAATATCGGGCAGTAAGCCAGCCTTTTCTGTTTTTAGTCGATATAAGCTTACCTGTTCTTGCTGTTTTAAGTAGCCTGCAAGCGGGTGCTGCATAATTTTGCTGCTATCAACCACCATAGGCAACTCAATTTTAAATTGTGCTTGGTAGGGTATATAATCAATGCCTGCATTTAGCAGGTAGTTAAGTTGCTTTTGCAGCACTACGTAATCTTGCTGCAATTGGTTAAGTTGCAGGTTTACCTTGCCCTTTAGGTTATCGGCTGTAGTTTTTTCCAGGATGTTACTCTCGCCTTTGTTAAAGCGTTGCGTGCTCTTGGTTAAAAACTCAGTAAACAGACTGTCAGCGCGGAGCAGCAATTTCTTCTTCTGGTCGAGAAAAAGCAACTCATAAAACACCGCAGACACCTGCTTCTTCAAATCGTTCTGCTTAATGGCTACAGACAATTGCCCGCCTTTGTATTCCTCATTCAACAGCTGCTTTTGGTTGCTGTAAACTGTGGGGAATTTTATAGTTTGCGAAATACCGAAACGGGTATCGTTATACACACTGTTTATTTGCCCATACTCGCCTGTAACATTGGTTGATTGTAAGTTCCACGCAGTGCCTTTTAGTTTACCCAGATAATCGGTTTGCAGGTTTTGCGCCCGCAGGCTTACGTTGTTTTTCAAAGCAGTATCAATAGCCGCTTGCAGTGTTATGGTTTGCTGCCCATAGCTTGCAGAAGAGCCAAAGCACATAAAGCCAATAATAGCAAGCCCCGCAACAATGTGCTTTTTAACTTTGAAACCACCCTCAAACAAAATGTAGAGTATGGGTAGTACAAAAAGGGTAAGCAAGGTGGCCAGCAACAAGCCGCCAATTACTACCGTAGCCAACGGACGTTGCACCTCTGCCCCTGCCCCATTGCTAACGGCCATAGGCAAAAAGCCCAGCGATGCAACAAAGGCTGTCATAAGCACTGGCCTAAGCCTTACTTTGGTGCCTTGGGTAACAATGCGCTTAACATCCTTAAGCCCTTCGGCACGCAGGCGGTTAAACTCGGCAATAAGCACAATGCCATTTAGCACTGCCACGCCAAACAAAGCAATAAAGCCCACCCCGGCCGATATACTAAACGGCAAGCCCCTTGCTGCCAGCGCAAATATGCCCCCCACAGCCGATAGCGGAATGGCCGTGTAAATAAGTAAGCCCTGTTTTATAGAGCCAAATGCAAAATACAGCATAAGAAATATGAGTAGTAACGATATGGGAACGGCAATACTTAAGCGCTTTTTTGCCGCGTTTAGGTTTTCAAACGCACCACCATAATCTATGCGGTAGCCGCGTGGCAGCTTTAGGTCAGAAGCAATCTTTGCCTGTAACTCGGTTACAATGCTTTGCACATCTCGCCCGCGCACATTAAAGCCCACTATTATGCGCCTTCTAGACCCTTCGCGCTGTATTTGGTTTGGGCCGTTTTTGCTTACAATACTTGCTAACTGGTATAATGGTACCTGCGTGCCATGGCCGGTTGGTATCAGCAGGTTTTCTACATCGGCAATATTGCTGCGCTTTTCACCCTGCAAACGCACCACCATATCAAACCTTTTTTCGCCCTCAAACACCAAGCCAGCACTTTGCCCTGCAAAGGCGGTGTTTACCACCTTGTTTACATCGCTAATATTAAGGCCATATTGTGCCATGGCACTGCGGTTGTAGCTAATAATAATTTGCGGCATACCGCCAACGGGTTCAACAAACACATCTTTAGCCCCATCAATAGTACCTGCAGCTTCGCCCAGTTTTTGTGCAAATAAGGCAAGGCTATCCATATTGTCGCCAAAAATTTTACAAACCACATCCTGGCGTGCGCCTGTCATCAACTCGTTAAAACGCATTTGAACGGGGTATTGAAAGCCGGTGGTTAAACCAGGCACAGCTTCCAGCTCTTTGCTCATTTTATCAGCCAGTTCATTAAATGTTTTGGCCGATGTCCACTCGCTTTTGTCTTTCAGTATTATCATCATGTCTGATGCTTCAATAGGCATAGGGTCTGTGGGGATTTCGCCACTACCAGTTTTGGTTACCACCTTTTCAACCTCAGGAAATTTTTCGAGCAAGATATGCGATGCTTTTTGGGTCGCCTCAATGTTTGCCGAAAGGTTGCTGCCAGTAAGCAAGCGGCATTCAACGGCAAAGTCACCCTCTTCCAAACTTGGTATAAACTCGCCACCTAAAAAGGTTAGTGTTACTACCGCGCCAATAAATAGCGCTATGGTAACTGCCAAAATTGTTTTAGGAAAATTAAGCGCCCTTGTAAGGGCTTTTTGATAGAAGCGTTCTATGCCCTCCATCATCCTATCGGATATTGTTTTTTTATGGCTGATTTTTTTGCTTAAAAACAGCGCGCTAAAGGCAGGTATATAGGTTAGCGAAAGGATGAAAGCACCCAACAGCGCAAAGGCCACTGTTTGGGCCATAGGCTTAAACATTTTACCCTCTATACCCTGTAATGTAAATATGGGTAGGTATACTATTAGAATTATTATTTGCCCAAAAACAGCGCTGTTCATCATCCGCCCTGCCGATTGGTTAACCTCAGCATCCATATCGCCCTGGGTTAGCTTGCTTACCTGGCCAAATTTTTTGCTATGGGTAAGCGTGTGCATTACAGCCTCTACAATAATTACCGCCCCATCTACAATAAGCCCAAAATCTAACGCGCCAAGGCTCATCAGGTTGCCGCTAACGCCAAACAGGTTCATCATAATTATGGCAAACAGCATGGCTAATGGTATTACCGATGCTACTAATAGCCCCGCCCTGAAATTGCCTAAGAAAAGCACCAGCACAAAAATCACAATCAACGCGCCCTCCAATAGGTTTTTCTCTACTGTGCCAATGGCATTGTTTACCATTTTGGTACGGTCTAAAAAGGGTTCTATTACCACCCCTTCAGGCAGGTCTTTCTTAATTAGTTCAATCCGCTCTTTTACATCTTTAATAACACTGCTACTGTTGCCGCTCTTTATCATCATCACCACACCGCCGGCTACCTCGCCCATATCGTTATAGCACAATGCGCCATAGCGTATGGCATTGCCAAAACGTACATCGGCCACATCGCGAATAAACAGCGGGGTGCCGTTTTCTGTACTTTTTACCTGTATGCTTTCAATATCGGCAAGGCTGCCCACCAAGCCTTCGGTACGTATGTACTGCACAGTAGGGCCCTTTTCAATGTAGGCACCGCCTGTATTCTGGTTGTTATTTTCCAGCGCGCTAAAAATATCTGCAATGGTAACCCCATACGATTTTAGCTTATCAGCATTTACAGCAATCTCGTACTGCTTAAGCTTGCCACCAAAGCTGCTCACATCGGCCACGCCTGCTACACCCAACAGTTGGCGGCGCACTATCCAGTCTTGTATAGTGCGCAGTTCTGTTGCGTCATACTTATTCTCATAGCCTTCTTTGGGCCTTACAACGTATTGATAAATCTCACCCAGGCCGGTGGTAACCGGGCCCATTTCGGGCAAGTCTACCCCTGGTGGCATAAGGGGTTGCACTTTTACAAGGCGTTCGCCAACCTGCTGGCGTGCCCAATAAACATCAACATCATCAGTAAAAACCAATGTAACCACCGATAAGCCAAAACGCGAAAAGCTACGCATTTCCATTAAGCCCGGTATGTTGGCGTTAGCCTGCTCTATTGGGTAAGTAATAAGCCGTTCAATATCGGTAGCACCCATAGCGGGTGCTACAGTAATAACCTGCACCTGGTTATTGGTAATATCGGGCACGGCATCAATAGGTAAGCGCGTTACCTCGTAACTGCCATAGCCAATAAGGCCAATAACAAACAGGGCAATTATCAGCTTATTTTTAACTGAAAATTGAATTATCAGGTTAAGCATGATTAGTCTTCATGATGATTATCTAAACCAACAGGTACTGCATTAGTATCGCCTGCAATTTCAGTATGGCGTATTTGGCCACCATAGTAGCCCGCCCTGGCCATTGCTGCAAAAGCTAACACCGTAAGTACAGTGCACACTACAAAAAGGCTTTTGCGCACAGGCAATTTGCGTAAGCTAAAAAACAAGTAAACAGCACAAAGCAACCCCGCTGCCAATGTTAGTATTAGTGCAGGTTTTGCTGCGTCCTCGTGGATGTGGATAGAATCTTTGGTAACGCCCGGAATTTTTTTGGCGGTATGTTCTGCACTCTCGCCGGTGTTGTTTACTATAAGAGCGCTTACTGCCAATACTATTACCAGCCCGGCAGCAAAATCTTTAAACTTGGGATTATTTTTTATTATGGCCCAGACCATAATTGCTGCTGCTATTAACGTGCCCACAATGGGGAAGTGTGTTAACAGCAAATGAATGTGTGTTGCGTTCATTGCTAATATTTTAATACTGTTAAAATGATAGTTTCCGCGTAAGCAGATAGGCTGCCTTTGTATAGCAAAACCTAAATCAGAAAAAAATATTAGCAGCTCTTGGGTGGTTGCCAAATTGATGAAAGGTATTGCGAAGACACAAGGGTTTCATCAATTAAAATATGGCTTACGTATATATTTTCAATAGGATTGATGCTGAGCTTATGGTTGGCCGCCGGAAGGGCATTCATAACCGTAGCAATAGAATGGTCGTGGGTTTTAAAAGGCAGCTGCTGGTCGCGTTTGTAATCAGCATCCTGGTCTTCACCACTAAAATAATGCTCGTTTATATAGGCTAAAAAATCTAACGATTTATCTATTTGCTTATGCTCAAAAAAGTGCTGTACCAACACCGGTAGCTTAAGCAACTGGTGCATTGGCGTGGCAGAAAAAAGCACGACACCCAAAAACAATATGGCAATTATCCTTTTCAACGATAGCAAATTTAACTTATAAAACCACCAAAGGCAATTTCTACAAAAAATTCAGAATGATTTTAAATAGACAAAAAAATAGCCCGAAAAGTTTAAACTTCGGGCTATCAATATTGAATATGGTTAAGCTGTTAGTTACCTAAGTCGCTAATAAATTTAAGGCGTACCAGGCGCAATTCTTCGCTGCTGTAGGTTTCTTCGCCAAACTCTTCAACGGCATCTTCAATGCTGTCAGTTTCGGCCGTGCGGAAGAAATCAAAAATCTCCTGCTGCTCTTCTTCGCCCAGCAACTCGTTCAGGTAGTAGTTAAGGTCTAGCTTGGTGCCCGATGATACGATGCTTTCCATCTCGGTAATAAGCTCGTTAGGTGTTACCCCTTTAGCCTCGCATATATCTTCCAGCGGCAACTTACGGTCAACACTTTGAATGATGTACACTTTAAGGCCCGACTTGTTTACTACCGATTTTACGACCATATCCTGCGGGCGGTGGATATCATTATCCTCCACATACTTTTTGATAAGGTCGACAAACGGTTTGCCGAACTTTTGGGCTTTGCCCGCACCAACACCGCTAATGTTCTTCATTTCATCCAGCGTTACCGGATACTGAATAGTCATATCCTCTAACGATGGGTCTTGAAACACAACGTATGGTGGCACATTGTTTTGCTTAGCAATTTTTTTGCGTAAGTCTTTTAGTAAGGTAAAAAGGGCATCGTCAGAAGCACCGCCACCACCTTGGGCTGCTGCGCCGTCTACACCTTCTTCGTCCTTATCTGTCTCGTCAAAATTCTGGTCCTTTGTCAACATAATTGAATAAGGTTTTTCCAAGTATTGTTTACCTTTTTCTGTTACTTTTAATATTCCGTAGTTTTCAATTTCCTTTGATAAAAAGCCCAAAACAGCAGCCTGGCGGGCAACTGCCATCCAGTGGCGTTCTCCCTCTTCAACTCCTTTGCCAAAAATTTCAAGCTCGTGGTGCTTATATTGTTTTATAGCGGTATTGGTATTACCTACCAGTACATTGGCCACATGCCTGTCTTTAAACTTCTCTTTAACGGCTAAAACGGCCTCAATTATATCACAAATTGCGTCTTCGCCCTCAAAAGGTGTTTTGGGGTTACGGCAGTTATCACACATGCCATTGCAACCCTCTTCATCAAATTCTTCGCCAAAGTAATGCAAAACTATCTTACGTCTGCAATTAGAACTTTCAGCATAGGCTACTGTTTCTGATATCAATTGCATCCCAATCTCTTGTTCAGCAACGGGTTTGCCCTTTAAAAACTTTTCTAATTTTTGTATATCATCATAGCTGTAAAAGGTAATACAGTTGCCTTCGCCCCCATCGCGGCCTGCCCTTCCGGTCTCCTGATAGTAACCTTCCAGGCTTTTTGGTATCTCGTGGTGGATAACAAAACGAACATCAGGCTTATCTATACCCATACCAAAAGCAATAGTGGCTACTATAACCTGAATATCTTCCATAAGGAACTTATCCTGCGTTTCGGGCCTTGTTTTGGCATCTAAGCCTGCGTGGTATGGCAGCGCCTTAATGCCATTGGCTTGTAATAAAGCCGCCAGTTCTTCAACCTTCTTTCTGCTTAAACAATAGATAATACCGCTTTTGTTAGGGTTTTGTTTAATATACCTAACTATTTCTTTATCAGCATTTACCTTAGGTCGAACTTCGTAGTAAAGGTTGCTGCGGTTAAATGATGACTTGAACACCCTGGCAGTTTGCATGCCCAGGTTTTTCAATATATCCTGCTGCACCTTTGGGGTAGCAGTGGCGGTAAGTGCAATAATAGGTACCTGACCAATAGCATCTATAATAGAACGCAGGCGGCGGTACTCAGGGCGGAAATCGTGCCCCCACTCAGAAATACAGTGTGCCTCGTCTATTGCAAAGAATGATATTTTAATTTCGCGGAAGAAAGCTACATTCTCATCTTTTGTAAGTGATTCAGGCGCTACATATAACATTTTGGTGCGACCATCGGTAATATCGGCCTTTACCTTTTCAATTTCTTTTTTGGTAAGCGATGAGTTTAGGAAATGGGCTACGCCATCATCCGACCCGTAGTTGCGTATAGCATCTACCTGGTTTTTCATTAAGGCAATAAGTGGCGAAACTATAATGGCTGTACCCTCGCTTATTAAAGCGGGCAATTGGTAACATAAGCTTTTACCACCGCCCGTAGGCATTATAACAAAGGTATCGTTACCTGCTAAAATACTGTTTATTACTTCCTCTTGTTCTCCTTTGAACTTGTTGAATCCAAAATACTGTTGCAAATGGGAGGCTAAAGGCACCTCAACTTCGTTTTCAATTAACATAAATGATATAATCTTCTGATAATGAGTTAATTACTCGTTTTCCCCTTCGGAATGTAAAGATATAGAAAAAAAACACTTAAAATCAAAATAACATTGGTTGTTTTTGTCTTAATAACAGGGTGTTGATAATATAAAAAAGCCGCGCCATAGATAAATTGCTTTATAGAGGTAAATTAGCATTTAAATTTATTACAGTCATTAAAGAATCCTTATAGTTAATTTTAGATACAGTTAAGCAAGCCAATGAACAACAAAACACTTAGTATAGTAATACCGGTATACAACGAGGAAAAATCATTGCCAACCGTTTTACCGGAGGTTACAAGTTTTGTGGCAGCCAATAATTACCATTTAATATTGGTAAACGATGGGTCAAAAGACCAATCGTTTACCATAATGTCTGCTTTTTGTAAAGATATGCCCTATTGCACCATTGTAAACCACAAGGTAAACCGCGGGTATGGCGGGGCTATAAAAAGCGGAGTGTTAGCCGCCGAAACCGATTTTGTAATAACTATTGATGCCGATGGGCAACATTACCTTGAAGATGTTACCAAACTATTTAGCCACCTGCTTGATACAGATGCAGATATGGTAGTAGGCAGCCGCAAAGGCCAAAAAGAGGCATCGGCATTCCGCGGGGTAGGCAAATCTATTATACGAAGTGTAGCTAAAGTTTTGATGCCAATAAATATTTACGACATCAACTCGGGCATGAAGATATACAACACAGGGCTTGGCAAACTCTATATTAAACTTTGCCCAGACTCTATGGCCTATAGCGATATTATAGCTCTGGTATTTATAAGCCAGCGCCACAGGGTGCTTGAAACACCCATAGGAATTAAAGCCCGAACGGCAGGCGAAAGTACCATTGGGGCACGTACCGCCTTTGAAACTATTATGGAGATTTTAAACGTGGTGATTTTGTTTAACCCTATGCGGGTGTTTTTACCCATTGCAATATTGGCTACCCTAACGGGTGTTTTGTGGGATTTACAATTTCTTTTTACCGGGCGCGGGTTAAGTATTGGTGCGTCTATGCTAATTATAGCAGGCGTAATATTTTTCTCTATCGGGTTGATAACAGAGCAACTATCGCAAATACGTAAAAGGCAGATTTTGTAGTGGCTGTAACCAATAAAAAATATTACCTTTTTAGTGTTGACTTAGAGGATGTTAGGGATATGATAGATAATGGCATGCAATATAAAGAAGCCGTTGTAAGCAATACCTTTAAATACCTTGCCTGGCTTAGCAAACACAAATTTAAAGCCACATTTTTTGTGGTGGGGCGCACAGCCCAGGCCTTTCCATCGTTAATAAAAGAAATTGCCGATAGCGGGCACGAAATTGCCTTGCACAGCCACAACCACATACACATTACCAAGCTAACACCCGAGGAATTTAAGGCAGATATAGCAGCCAATATTAATGCTATACAAAAGGCGGGTATTGCAACCGTAAAAGGCTTTAGGGCGCCTACTTTCTCACTTGTTGAACAAAGCAAATGGGCATATAAAATTTTGCGCAGTGCGGGTATCGAATATTCATCATCAGTAATACCCAATGCCAACCCGCTGTTTGGCTGGCAAAATTTTGGTGGCGAGCAAATGGTAGAGGGGGTGTATGAAATACCAATGAATGTGGGCAACAAGCCTTTTAGCGTGCCCTTTGGCGGCGGCGTGTACTTTAGGGTGTTGCCGGTGCAACTATCTTTACAACTGTTTAAAAACGCGGCAAAAAAACAACAATCTGTTTTAGGGTATTTTCACCCGTATGATGTAAATACGGAACAGGAGCATTTTATGCACCCACACCTAAACAACAGCAAGCTTTTAAACAAGCTTATGTATATTAACCGCAGCAAAGTATTTAACCGCCTTAACCGGGTTATTGATTTGGGTTTTGAAGTGGTTAGGTATGATGACTATTATAGGTTGCGAACAAAATGAGTAGTGCTAAGCTATATACAAACGAGGCTGAAAGGCTAAGCCTTTACCTTATTGGCAAACCTTGCAATAGCGATGTTGCTATTGGGTATTCTGATGCAGTAACCAAGCTGAACATGGCCTTAACACCTGCGCAGGAGCAAACCTATAAACGTATGGTTGGCTGGCGTTTTTATATGCGGGCTATTGATGGTGGGTTGGCATTTACCAATCGCGAGTCGGTATTGCGGAAAAGGATATTTGTAATGCTTTGCCTGCTTGAATCATCAAAATACAATACCGAATATTTTTTGCCGCGCAAACGCAGCCCCTTTTACTTTTTTGGTATTGGCTTTAATGTGGCATACGCTTTTTTTACGGCTATAATTGGTGTATTAATAATCAAACTGAACAACATTGAATAGCCCCGAAAACCCCATAGAGTATATTGTTGTAGGCTCGGGCTTAACCGGGGCCATGGCCGCGGAAACACTGGTAACAGAAGGGGCCAATGTGCTGATGCTCGATGTTGCTTATAAAAACGAAACTGGAGTAGAATATCCTACAACCGATTTTTTAAGCATCCGCAAAGAAAGCGACAACCAGCGGCAGCTATTTTTAGGCGATAATTTTGAGGGAGTACCATGGGGCGCTATAAAAACAGGGGCACAGCTTACACCGGGGCGAAAATACATTGTAAAAGAACTTGATAAATGGCTTGCTATTGCCGGTAACACCTTCTTTCCGATGGAAAGTTTGGCTTATGGCGGACTTGGCAATGCCTGGGGTGCAGGCTGCTATATATTTTCTGATGCTGAATTTGAAAAAATGGGCATTAGCAAAAGTAAGTTTACTGATAGCTACCAAACAGTAGGCGACAGGATTGGTGTTTCGGCGGGGATAGATGATGCCTTGCCATATACCGTTGGCGGGCTAAACAATATTTTGCCAGCCATAAAGCCCGAAGCTGGGATGCTGGCTATACTGGAGCGATACACCAGAAAAAAACAAGCACTAAACAAGAAAGGTTTTTATGCGGGTGTACCGGGGGTTGCATTGCTTACAAAAGACAAAGACGGCCGTAAGGCATTTTCGTATAACGACATGGACTTTTGGCACGATAATGAACAATCGGTATACAGGCCGTGGATGACGGTAGATAAGCTGAAACAAAAACCAAACTTTCAATTAGCAGAACGGGTGCTTGTAACCCGCTTTGAAGAAGCTGGCGACCTGGTAAAAGTTGTATGCACCCATACTGAAACGAACGAAGAAAAAGAATTTTGGTGCCGTAAGCTCGTTTTGTGTAGCGGTGTATTAGGCACAGCGCGTATAGTACTGCGCTCGTTTAAGCAGCAACAAACCCTGCCGCTAATTTGCAACCCATATGTTTATGTACCTATGATAAACTGGCGCAGGCTGGGTGTAGAAACTGAGAGGCACAAAAGCGGTATGGGGCAGGCGGTTCTGTTTTACGATAAAAAACAAGACAACAGCGATGTTGCCATGGCAGCTATGTTTACCTACCGGTCGTTGCTGCTGTATAGGTTGATAAAAGAAGCACCGCTAAACTTTGCCACCGGGCGCGCGGTAATGCAATACCTTGTTCCGGCAATGGTAATAGCAGGCATACACCACCCCGAATATGGCGGCAGCAGTAAGTTTGTGCGGCTTGAAAAAGATACAAACTCTGCAACAGGCGACAGGCTATTTGCAGATTACAGGCTTAGCAGCGCAGAAGAAAAAGAGGTGCTGGCAACTGAAGCCAAATTTTTTCAAACATTCCGCAGCATGGGGTGCATACCGATACAAAAAGTTTACCCGGGCCATGGGTCGAGCATACACTATGCGGGTATTTTACCCTTCTCGGCCAACGAAGCGCTTTATACCACTGCCGAGAACGGCAGGCTGCACCAAACAAAAAACGTTTGGGTGGCCGATGGTTCTTCTTTTAAATATGTGCCGGCAAAAGGCATATCATTTACCCTTATGGCCAATGCCGACAGGGTAGCTAAACACGCGTTAAAAAAGTAATATGAAAATTGCAATAGCAGGGGCATCGGGATTTATTGGGGCAGAGTTGGTTAAGTACCTATCGGCACACCATAGTATTATAGCACTAAAACGCACATTAACCAACGCGGCAGGGCAAAACACCGAAGAGAGAAGGTTTGATTTAACAGACGAAAACACATTTAATGCCTTTGACGATGCAGAGGTTTTGGTGCACTGTGCTTTTATTAAAGCTGATAAAAAAAACAAGCACGCATTGCAAACCAATATTGATGCTACGCTAAAGCTGGCAGCTATTTGCAAACAAAAAAATATTCACTTTGTATTCCTCTCGTCAATGTCAGCGCACGGCGATGCATTGTCTGACTATGGAAAACACAAGTTTAGCCTGGAACAAAAGCTGGATAATACCACAGCCTGTATATTAAAGCTAGGCCTTGTAATGGGTAGCAGCGGCGGTCTTTATAATACCATACAACAAACCATTGCAAAATCATCTGTTATACCCTTAATAAGCGGCGGCCAGCAACCCATACAGGTTATCCATATATCAGACCTGGCAAAGCTTATAGAGAAAATAGTGCAGCAAAAAATTACCGGCACCTACTGCATTGGATCGGCAAAAGTTTATACGCTTAAGTATATGTATGAAGCTATTGCTGCATCGCGGGGCAAAAAAATAAAATTTGCCAGCCTGCCATTCGGTTTTGTGCGGTTTTCCCTTTCTATTGCAGAGGGTATAGGCTTAACCCTGCCCGTAACAACAGAAAACCTTTTGGGACTAAAGCAACTAAAGGCTTTTAACACACAAGCTGATTTAGATACACTGCAAATAAACCTGCTGAGTTTGGAAGAAGCAGTAACAATTTCATAGCTTTAACGCATGTACAACTTTACACGGGTAACTACTGACAATGAAGCCAATGCCGCACATGCAGGCCTGTTGGCCAATGTATTTGAAAAACCCGCGTTGTTTACCCCTGCGTTTATCAAATGGCAATATGCTGATAACCCCGCAGGCCCAATAGTTGGTTTTAATGCAATGGCAGGCGATGTAATTGCCGCGCATTATGTAACACAGCCATTTTATGCTGTTTTAGAAGGTAAAAAAAGTAAGGGCCTACTATCGCTTAACACTGCTACCCATGCCAACCACCGCGGCAAGGGCCTTTTTACCCAACTGGCTGATAAAACCTATGAAGCCGCTGCTGCAGAGGGCTATGAATTTGTAATTGGCGTAGCAAACCAAAACTCGGTACATGGGTTTACCAAAAAGTTAGGCTTTCAGCTTGCGGGGCAGTTGCACGCAAAGGTTGGTTTTTGGCATCCACCTGCAATTAATAGCAATGTTAAAGTACAGTATGAGCGGATATGGGATGCCCAAATGCTAAACTGGCGGTTAGCCAACCCGTCAAACAATTATTTGTCGGCCGGTGGTAAAATGGTCTCATTCTATTCTAAAACGCATATACCATTTATAAAATCGTACCTTATCAGCATTGCTAAAAATAGCGTTAACCAGCCATTTAACAATACTACTTTTAGCCCACTAACATTATACATTGGTGTTGATGCTGGCATAGATTTTACAGGCAGTACGTTTTTCAATATACCAAAGCGCTTTAGGCCTGCCCCACTCTACCTGATATTTAAAGATTTGACGGGAAAAGGCCAAGTTTTAGACTTTGAAAATATACGTTTTAGGCTTATTGATTTTGATGCCTATTAGCAGGGTATTGATAGTTTGCAATTAAAATTTACATTTGCAACCCATGTTTACGCCATCAGAAAAATATTTCCTTTTTTCGATTGATTTGGAAGACATCCGTTTTAGGATGCCTGATGGGGAAAAGTATGCAGAGCGCGTGCCGGCTATGGTAGATAAATACCTGGAATTTTTGAGCCGCCATAACAGCAAGTGCACCTGGTTTACAGTTGGCGATGTGGCCCGCAAATACCCATCAATAATAAAAATGCTTGCTGACGAGGGGCATGAAATTGCCTGCCATACAGACCTGCACATACCTCTTACCAAACTTAACAAAGAAAGCTTTAGCAACGATTTAAAGCGGAATATAGAATCGCTGTATAATGCAGGGGCTAAGAATATTATGGGTTTCAGGGCACCAATATTTTCGTTAACGCCCAATACCCAATGGGCTTACGAGGTGTTGGAGCAGCAGGGCATTGTCTATTCAAGCTCTGTATTGCCAAACCCCAACCCCTTTTATGGCTGGCCCAATTTTGGCGAGAACCCGCGTATGGTAGGCCATGTGCTGGAAATACCTATGACGTTAGGGCGATTTTTCCACCTACGGGTGCCTATTGCCGGTGGGGTGTATTTCCGCCTGTATAATTACAAGGCCCTAAAGCTTAATTTTGACATGCACTACAATGCGGGAAGGGCTGTTGTCAGCTACTTTCACCCCTACGATATTGATACGGAACAGGAGCGTTTTATGCACCCCGACTTGAACGGGAGCAAGCTGTATAATTTTTTGATGTATTACAACCGCAAATCGGTATTACCGCGTTTAGATAGTTTGATGCACGACATGAAGCTAACCATTGTTCCCTACCGCGATTATATCGCTGATATTAAGCCATCGTTGGTGGTGGGGTAGTAGCCAAATCATAAGTATTCAGCGCATGGTGAGATTATCAGCACTTCGCCTTTTTATCAAAAGGCTTGTAGTCCCGCCTTCGCGGGAATGACATTTAACTGATTTTTCCTATAACCTATAACCTAGCCCCTATCCCCTTTTTTTGTATCTTTGCACCTATTTTTTACAGACCATGCAAAAGCAAGTATATACCGAATATAAAGGCCTTAACCTACCTAAGATAGCTGAAGAAATATTGGCGTTTTGGGATAAGGAAGGCATAT
>JAIXUZ010000280.1 GCA_027483285.1 Bacteroidota bacterium | reverse complement strand
TTCTTAGGTTCGGGTAGTGTTATCCACGCTATGGGCAACGAGCAGGACATACGCAAAATGGGCGGCCTTTGGAAAAAGCTCCCCATCACCGCATGGACATTCTTATTAGGCACCCTTGCTATTTGCGGTATACCTCCACTTTCAGGCTTCTTTTCTAAAGATGAGATATTACTTAACGCCTTTACCGCCAACCCTATCATTTGGGGCTTAGCCGTGGTAAGTTCGTTAATCACCACCATTTACATGTTCCGCCTGTTGTTTGTTACCTTCTTTGGCAAATTCCGCGGAACGCACGACCAGGAACACCACCTGCACGAAAGCCCTGCCAGCATGACTATTCCATTGGTTATCCTGTGTATCCTTTCAGTATTTGGTGGCCTGCTAAACGTACCCGAGATTTTTGGCGGCAACGCATGGGCACACCACTGGTTTGGCGAGATGCTATTTAAACCTGCTTTAGGTGGAATAGAGCATGCCGTATCGCATACTATGGAGTTGGTGCTTATGGGTGTAATATTGGTGCTTATAGCCATTGCTTTTATAGTGCTGCGCAACAAATACATTACCAAAGGCGCAGTGCCCGAGGCCGACGAGCAAATGACCGGTTTTACCAAACTGGTTGGCAACAAGTTTATGGTTGATGAGATTTACGATTTCTTTATCGTTAAGCCTATCTACCTTTTCTCTAGCGCGCTTTACTACGTTTGCGAATTGAAGTTTATAGACCTTATTGTTAACGCTATTGGCGATGGCATAGTTGGCTTAGGCCGCCTGTTCCGCCGCCTGCAAACGGGCAATATCGGGTTTTACATATTTACAATGGTACTTAGCATTGTAGCCATTTTAGTATTTAAATATTTTGTGGTTTAGGCCAATGGATTATACTACGCTCATATTATTAGCAATACCCTTACTCAGCATACCGTTGCTGTACCTGGTGCCACGCGAGTTTGCAAAACACGTCGGGCTGCTATCGTCATTAGTGTCAATGGCCACCCTGCTATACTTTTTCTATCAGGTGTTCACCATTTGCACCTGCAAACCCATCCAAATGACCTTTAACGAGGTTTGGGTAAAATCGCTGGGTATAAACTTCCACCTGTCTATTGATGGGGTTAGCATGTTAATGCTACTACTTACCAACCTGGCAGTGCCTTTAATCATGCTATCATCTTACGGCAGTAGCCAGGGCAACACCCGCGGCCTGTTTGCTTTAATACTGTTGATGCAGGCATCACTACTGGGCGTGTTTATGGCGGCAGACTCTTTTGTATTCTACTTATTTTATGAGCTTGCCCTTGTTCCGGTATTCTTCATCATCCTTAACTGGGGTGGCGAAAATAAAGGCCGTATCAACCTAAAGTTCTTTATTTATACCCTTACCGGTAGTTTGCTAATGCTGGTTGCCATCATCTTTTTGTACTTACAAACCGGCGAATCTGCAACCTTTAACATCCGCACCTTTTACCATTTAGGCTTAACAGCTACCCAGCAATCGTTAGTATTTTGGGGCTTTATGATAGCTTTTGCGGTTAAGATTCCATTATTCCCATTGCACACCTGGCAACCGCCTACCTATACTGTAGCTCCAACACAAGGCACTATGTTGCTATCGGCTGTTATGGGTAAAATGGCATTGTACGGTATCTTCCGTTTTGTTATCCCTATTACTCCTTTAGCTGTTGCACAGTGGGGCTCAACCGTTATGATACTGGCTGTTATTGGCGTAGTATACGGCGCGTGGATTGCCATAGGCCAAAACAACATTAAAACACTTTTTGCCTATTCGTCGCTTTCGCACGTTGGGCTTATAGCTGTGGGTATGTTTACCCTGACTACCCAAGGCCTGCAAGGTGGTTTATTCCAAATGGTGGCGCATGGTTTCAACGCTATTGGCTTATTCATGATTGCTGATATTTTGTACCGCCGCTTAGGCACGTTTGAACTATCTAAAATGGGCGGCATAGCCAATCAGGCACCACGCTTTGCCATACTGTTTTTCATCATACTATTGGGCGCTGTTGCATTACCGTTAACCAACGGTTTTGTAGGCGAATTTTTACTATTGTTAGGCATTTTCAGCTACAGCAAATTAATGGCGCTTGTAGCGGGCTTAACCATAATATTTGGTGCGGTATATATGCTAAACACCTACCAAAAAAGTATGTTTGGCGAGAGCAACGAGCTTACCGCCAACTTTAAAGACCTTACCCTTACCGAGACATTGGTGCTTGCACCTGTGGCGGTAATTGTACTGGCAGCGGGTATATTCCCCGAACTGTTTATGAAACTAACCGAAATACCGGTACAGGGCTTGTTAGAGAACCTGGGCGAAGGTGTTTTGAAATAGATATTAAAGGCAATAACGAATGAAGAGTATAGTACTACTTAGTTTACTTGGGGTTACATCAATGTTTGCGGGTGTGTTTAACTACCGCAAGCTTATATTGCCCATTATTCTTATTGGCATTGCCGCTGCAATTGGTTTGTTTGTTGACCAGTGGGGCATGAACAAAAGCTTTTACCAAATGGCGTTTTTTGATAACTATGCCATTGCTTTTTCTTGCCTGTTGCTAAGTGTTTCTTTCCTGATTTTTACGCTTGCCCTATACCATTACCGCAAAGAGGGTGATATTGTTACCGACCTTTACGCCCTGTTTATCTTCGCGCTTACCGGTGGCATTTTAATGACCTCTTTCTCTAACCTGGTAATGCTGTTTTTAGGTATTGAGATTTTATCTATCCCATTATACGTATTGGCAGGTTCTCGCCGTGCCGATTTAGCTTCTAACGAGGCCGCACTGAAATACTTCTTAATGGGTGCTTTTGCTACAGGTTTCCTATTGTTTGGTATCGCCTTAGTATACGGCGCATCAGGCACATTCGACCTTGCAGGTATTGCCGCTTATGTTAAAGCAGGTAAAGACATTCCCGACTTTTTCTACGTTGGTATAGTACTATTGATTGTTGCCCTGCTGTTTAAAGTATCAGCCGCACCATTCCACTTTTGGGCTCCCGATGTTTACCAGGGCTCACCGGTGTTGGTTACCACCTTTATGAGCACCGTGGTTAAGATTGCCGCTTTTGCTGCTTTCCTTCGCCTCTTCAACTACTGCTTTACCCCACTTGCATCGTACTACGAGATTATACTTACCGCAGCAGCCGTTGCCACATTATTAATTGGCAACATAACCGCCTTATACCAGCAAAGTGTTAAGCGTATGCTTGCCTATTCAGGTATATCGCACGCAGGCTATTTGCTAATTGCGTTAGTAGTGATGGGCGCCAGCGCTACATCTGTTGTGTTCTTTTACTCGGCAGCGTACGCAGCAGCATCGTTAGTAGCTTTTGCTGTGCTTACCGCGGTAATGGAAAACAAAGAAGGCCGCGAGAGCTTTGAAACCTTTAAAGGCCTTGCTAAGAATAACCCTATCCTTGCGTTGTGCATGAGTGTGGCTATGTTATCGCTGGCCGGTATACCACCGTTAGCCGGTTTCTTTGGTAAATATTTCCTATTCGCTACCGCTATAAAAGACGGCTACCTATGGCTTGTTCTGGTAGCTATATTCAACTCGCTGATTAGCTTGTACTACTACCTGCGGGTGATAATAAACATGTACAGCTCTGCCGACGATGAAGTGCCTGCATTTACCCCAAACTATGCGTTGGTACTAATGCTGTTGCTAAGCCTTGGCGCTAACCTTGCACTTGGTTTCTACCCCGATTTGTTGATGGGGTTGTTGGGATAAACAGGGTTCAGGGTACAGGGATCAGAGGTCAGTATTTCAATTAATCAATACCACTTTTCGTTAATAACTTGCGTTTGCCCTTAGGCAGTTAATGCCGTATATTTGTAATTCAGTTTATGGAAAGCTTTGTAGTATCGGCACGTAAGTACAGGCCTACCACGTTTAAAACCGTAGTAGGGCAGCAGCATATTACCACCACACTTAAAAACGCAATAAAGAGCCACCATTTGGCACAGGCTTTTTTGTTTTGCGGTCCGCGTGGGGTTGGTAAAACTACCTGTGCGCGCATACTTGCCAAAACCATAAACTGCTTTAACCCAACAGAGGATATTGAGCCTTGCAACCAGTGCGAAAGCTGCACATCGTTTAACGAGAGCCACTCGTTTAACGTGTACGAGCTGGATGCCGCATCAAACAACTCGGTAGAGGATATCCGCAGCCTGGTAGAACAGGTACGCTTTGCCCCGCAGCTGGGTAAATACAAGGTATATATTATTGATGAGGTTCACATGCTGTCTACCTCGGCTTTTAACGCTTTTCTTAAGACATTAGAAGAACCGCCTGCACACGCTATATTTATATTAGCTACTACAGAGCGCCACAAAATTATCCCAACCATATTATCGCGTTGCCAGATATTCGACTTTAACCGCATGACGATTGACGACATTGTGGGGCATTTGGAATATGTAGCGAAGAGCGAAAATGTAGAAGCCGAACCCGATGCACTGCACGTTATAGCCCAAAAGGCAGACGGAGCGATGCGCGACTCGCTATCGATATTTGACCAACTGGTAAACTTTACGGGTGCTAAGCTGACCTATAAGGCGGTTATAGACAACCTGAACATACTTGATTACGATTACTACTTTAAGGTTACCGACTTTTTACTTAAAGGTGATATTGCCAATACGCTGCTTGTGTTTAACGAGATTTTGGCGAATGGCTTCGACGGGCATAACTTCATCTCAGGCCTGGGCGAACACCTGCGCAACCTGTTGGTAAGCAAAGACCCATCGACCTTGAAACTGTTAGAGGTTGGTGAAAACATTAAGGCCAAATACGGGCAGCAGTCGGCGGCGTGCCCACAGGGCTTTATACTAAACGGCCTTAAGGTTATAAACCATGCCGACCTTAGCTACAAAAGCGCCAAAAACCAACGGCTTTTTGTAGAGATGGCTTTGATAAGCCTTTGCGCGCTAAACATCAATTTAGCCGACGAAAAAAAAAACTCCTTAACTGAGCAAAATAGCCCACAGCCCGTTGCCGAACCCGTAAAACAGTTTACAGCGGCACCGCCTGTAACCCCGCCGGTAAACACCAGTAGCGGCGCACCCGTGGCAGGCTACCAGCCCGTTGCCGAAGCACCAAAAGCGGTGCATGAAGCCACGCAACAAAGCAAGCCCGCAACTACCGTAAAACCGCAGGCTACACGCCCGAGTGCATTGCCCATTACAAGTACCTTTTCCATCACCCAGCGCCTGACTAAGGA
The DNA here is from genome assembly GCA_027483285.1 of Bacteroidota bacterium. Taxonomy (GTDB): domain Bacteria; phylum Bacteroidota; class Bacteroidia; order CAMBQF01; family CAMBQF01; genus CAMBQF01. The sequence goes on along the minus strand of JAIXUZ010000280.1, from coordinate 296 downwards.
AACGGAGAAAAAAGAGGAAGAAAATGCCAACTTATTTGTATCGACAGATGGGTTGCCCCAAACCGATTTTACTACAGAGCAGGTGCAGAACCTTTGGTTGCTGTATGCTGATGCTGTTGGGGCCGAAGGTAAAATCAACCTACGCTCGATATTAAAAACAGCGTTGCCAAAGGCCGATGCCAACCACCGCATTGGCATATCAGTACCATCAGTCGCCACAAAAGATTTGTTGGATGTAGAGAAAGCGCACTTGCTTGAATACCTGCGCAAAGAGCTGAACAATTTTGTATTAGACC
>JAIXUZ010000221.1 GCA_027483285.1 Bacteroidota bacterium | reverse complement strand
CCTTATCTTTACAACATAACAACTTAATTGGAGTTTATTGGGTTGATGCGTTTGTTGGTACGATACATAACATTGTTTTTCCTGCTTGTGGTGGTGGCCCAATCGGCATACGCTACCCACAACCGTGCGGGTGAAATTACCTACCGACAAATAGGCTCTTTTACCTACGAGGTTACCATTGTTACCTACACCAAAGTAAGCAGCCCTGCCGATAGGCCCCGCCTGTTGCTGAACTGGGGTGATAACAGTGCCGACTCATTAGACCGTGTGAGCGAAACCCCAGCGGGGAATGATACCAAGGTGAATAAATACGTAGGCACGCATACCTACCCGGGTGCCGATACCTACATTATGTATTTTGAAGACCCTAACCGCAATGGTGGGGTGGTTAATATTCCCAACTCTATCAATGTGCCGTTTTATGTGCAAACCACGCTGGTTATAAACCCATTTACGGGCTATAACTCGTCACCTGTATTGCTAAACCCACCGATAGACGATGCCTGCGTAGATAAGAAATTTATACACAACCCCGGGGCGTTTGATTTTGATGGTGACAGCCTGGCCTATAAGCTGGTAGAGTGCAGGGGAGAGGATGGGCTTTTTATTCCAGGCTTTACCTTCCCCGCAGCTAACGTATCGTTTACTATTGATGCCTTTACAGGCGATTTAGTTTGGGATTCGCCCCAGAGCCTGGGCGAGTTTAATGTGGCGATATTGATTGAAGAATGGCGCGATGGGATATTAGTAGGCTCTGTAGTGCGCGATATGCAGATACGCGTGCTTGATTGTGATAATAATCCACCGGTAATAACCACCCAAACACAATTGTGTGTAGAGGCAGGAACGGTGCTGTCGTTGCCGTTTTTAGTAACCGACCCTGATGGGGACGTGATAACCCTATCTGCAGCCGGTGGGCCGTTTTTATTAAATCCTGCCCCGCAAATACTGGCGCCGGTTACCGTGCCTACCCCTTATGCCGATACGTTAACCTGGCAAACCGCCTGCAGTCATGTGCGCAAGCAACCTTACCAGATAAGCCTAAAGGCACAGGACGATGGAATGCCTATAAAACTGGTGGATATTAAAACGGTGCAGATAACCGTTGTAGGCCCCGCGCCGCAAAACGTGGCTGTAAACCCTGTGGGCAATACCATGGTGGTTAGCTGGGCAGAGCATGTGTGCGACAATGTGGTGGGCTATAAAATTTACCGCCGCGAAGGCTTTTTTGGCTATGTGCATGGCCCTTGCGAAACGGGCGTACCTGGTTACACTGGCTATACTTTAATTGCAACTACCGATAGCATTATTGATACCCTGATTGTAGATAATAACAACGGGGTGGGCTTAAACCATGGCACCGACTATTGCTATATGATTGTAGCGGTGTTTCCTGATGGGGCAGAGAGCTACGCATCGGCAGAGGTGTGTTCTGAACTGGTGAAGGATATTCCCGTAATTACCAATGCCAGCGTTACGGCTACCGATGGCAGCAACGGCACTATGTATGTGGCATGGAGCAAGCCTACGCAGATAAACGCAATTGCCGCACCCGGCCCATACATCTACCATATTTACCGTGGTACGGGGCTTAATTTTGCCAACCCTGTTTTGATAGACTCGCTGTTTAGCCTGAATGATACGACGTATAATGATACGGGATTGAATACGGTAAACAACCCATACACCTACCGCATCGACTTGATAAATAATACGCCTGGCAACCGCTTTAAAATGGGGGGTTCTACTGTGGCATCGTCGGTGTTTTTGAGTGTGGTGCCGGCTGACAACGAGTGCCAGCTATCGTGGAATTTAGATGTGCCCTGGAATAACACCTTGTACGAGGTATACCGCAAAGCACAGGGCCAGCCAACGTTTACGTTTTTAGATACTACATCAACCCAAACATATAGTGATGATGGCCTTGCCAACGGCAGCCAGTATTGCTACTACGTTAAAAGCATAGGAGCATATTCAGCCAGCGGATTTGTAAACCCTATAGAGAACCTATCGCAAGAGGTATGTGCTACCCCGTTGGATACCATACCGCCCTGCCCGCCGCTTATCACTGTTGCATCGTCGTGCGATGATGACCAGAACATAATTAGCTGGCACCCACAGGCCTTGCCTTGTGCCGATGAGGTGGTGCAGTACACGTTATACTACAAAGGCCGCTTCGATTTGCCCTACGAGGTAATTGGTACCTTTGCGCCTAACGATACATCATTTATCCATGCTAACCTAACAGCATCGGTGGCGGCTTGTTACTATGTTACGGCTACCGACTCGGCGGGGAATGAGAGCAGCCCGTCGATTGAATGGTGCGTGGAAAACTGCCCAAGCTACAGCCTGCCTAACGTGTTTACACCCGACAACGATGGGATAAATGATGTGTTCAGGCCCTTCCCCTATAAGTATGTGCAAAGTGTGGATATGACCATTTACAGCCGTTGGGGTAATAAGGTGTTCGGTACGAAGAATGCCGATATATTGTGGAAAGGCACGTTTGACAATGGCACCAAGCCTTGCTCATCAGGCACGTATTACTATGTTGCCGAAGTATATGAAATAACGCTTTACGGTATTGTACCCCGCAAAATTGCCGGGTATGTTGAACTGATAATGGTAGAGCCGGTTAATGATTAATCAGAAGATGTTTACAGGAATTATAGAAGCAATGGGCACAGTGGTTGCCCTGCAACCTAAGGGAAGCAACCTTGATATTACGGTAGAATGCCCTTTTACCCACGAGTTGAAAATTGACCAAAGCCTGGCCCATAATGGGGTATGCTTAACAGTGGTTGCTATAAATAATAATCAGTATACCGTAACGGCTATTGACGAAACACTGAAACGCTCTAACCTTGGGCTGCTGCAACCGGGCACTAACATAAACCTGGAACGCTGCCTTAGGGTAGGCGACAGGCTGGATGGGCACATGGTGCAAGGCCATGTGGATACTATGGGCGAGTGCACCGAAGTGCGTGAAGCCGATGGCAGCTGGCTATTTGCTTTTAAACACCCGCAAGGCCCAGGATTTATGACAGTAGCCAAAGGCTCTATCTGCATTAACGGCGTAAGTCTTACGGTGGTAGATTCGGGTGCTGATACCTTTTCGGTAGCCATTATTCCTTATACCTATGAGCATACCAACTTTAAAGATTTAAAGGCGGGGCATAAGGTAAACCTGGAGTTTGATATTGTAGGCAAGTACCTGCAAAAAATGGCTGTGGGTTATAGCAACTTGTAGTTCTTATATTCTCCAATGCGCCAGCCGGTAAGGCGTTCTATTAATCCCGTAAGGCGGTATTTAAATGGTGTTTTTATTCCCTTTGTAGGGTCGTAGGTAAAGTGCCAGTTGGTGTTGGCTATGCGGGGCTGCATAACAGTTGGGTGTGTGCCCTTAAAATGCACCAGCATGTCAATCTGCGAGTAGTCAAACTCATTAGCATTGCCCACGTTTTGTTGCAGCCATTCATCACCATGCCATAAGCGGTGAAAAGCATGCTGCTTGGCCTGTTGCTTATCGGGTGGTTTTACCCAGCCGTAGTGGTGTATAACACCCCCACAGTGTTTTACATTCAGCTTACGGTTGTCAATCCTAAAGCCCTGTGCATCGCGGTACGATTGGATGCCCTGGCGCTTACGCACCACACGCACCTCGCGCCTGTACCAGCGGCGCGATCCGCCCACATAATCGTACGAGCCGTAAAAGTGGATATAGTCGAACAGTAAGCCTTCTACCTTAGCATCGTCTTTGTATTTCAGCATGGCCTGTTTAACCGATGCTATGCTATCCTCGTGCAGCACCTCGTCGCCCTGAATGTAGAAACACCAGTCGGCTTGGGGGTTAATGGCATTGTAGGCCTTTTGTGTTTCATCGGCCAGCACCTTGCCGCCCTCGCGCAGGCTATCATCCCAAACGGTATCTATAATCCTGATTTTTAGGCTACCTATGTTCTCTATTAGCTGCCTTGTCCCGTCTTCTGAATTACCCACAGCCACCACTACCTCATCGCACAACGGCAGTATAGATGCTATCGCCTCTACAATGGGGTAATCGTATTTTATGGCATTGCGTATGAATGTGAAGCCGCTTATATACATGGTTGGCAAATATAGGATAATCAGCTAATGCATAATTCATGATACATACTCCATAAATTTAATTATCAATATTAATCATGCTAAACCTAGTACAACTCTCTTCTGCCCTATCTTTACAGTATGATCCTCTTTATAGACATGAACAGCTTTTTTGCTACTTGCGAGCAGCAATATAACTACTACCTGCGCGGCAGGCCGGTGGGTGTTTGTGTGTATACGGGTAAGTACGGGGCTATAATTGCCCCATCTATTGAGGCTAAAAGGTTTGGTGTGAAAACGGGCATGCGCCTGAACGATGCCATGCAGCTTTGTCCTGATTTGGTGCCGCTGGAAACAAACTCTGGCCGCTACCGCGAGGTGCATGTTAAGATTATGAATGTGCTGCGCAAATACTCGGGCGATGTGATACCCAAGAGTATTGATGAGGCTATTGTAGACTTGCAACACCATAAGCACCTGTACAAAAACCTTGACGATATGAAGAGGTTGGCGAACCAGATAAAGGAGGACATACGCGGTATTGGCGATTACCTTAAATGCTCGATAGGGATTGCCCCAAACGCGTTTTTGGCCAAGCTGGCCAGTGATTTGCAAAAGCCCGATGGGTTGAGCATTATCACGCCCGAAAACATAGATGAGGTACTGTCCAGATTAAAGCTGACCGACCTGCCGGGGATTGCGGATGGAATGTCGAACAGGCTGATAAACGCAGGTATTGATACGCCGCTGAAGCTGCGTTATGCCGACCCTGCTGTGCTAAAGGTTGCCTGCCAGAGTATTGTGGGGGTGTATTGGCACT
>JAIXUZ010000245.1 GCA_027483285.1 Bacteroidota bacterium | reverse complement strand
GCTTATCCATTTTCAAATACCCGAAGAGGGCTTTTTACTAGTACCCGGCACTTTATATCTAGGCGTTACTAAAGAGTATACCGAAACGCATGCACACATTCCTTTCTTAGAAGGCAAATCATCTACCGGCCGCTTGGGTATTGACATTCACGCCACGGCAGGCAAAGGTGATGTCGGTTTTTGCAACACCTGGACGTTGGAAATTTCTGTATCTCAACCCGTGCGTGTTTACGCGGGCATGCCTATAGGCCAGCTTATTTATTTTGTGGTAGATGGCGAGATTGGCGTAAAATACAGCGATAAGAAAAGCGCTAAATACAACGCCCGCACCATTAAGCCCGTAGAAAGCATGATGTGGAAGAATTTTGAAAAGGCGTAGCCTTTTCAAAATTCATAATGCATAATTCAGAATTCAAAATGGCTTGCGCCATGAGATTTTTTTTGCAACATCATTATGCATTTTGCATTATGAATTCTGCATTATCACGCCACCAAAAGATTACACCCCCTCACATCACTATAGTCAAACCTTCCAAGTATCTCAAAGGTGTTATCATCAAACACCCGGCCAAGGTCTGATGTGGCGACGAAGGCGCAGGAATCAATATTAGCAAGGTCAATTACATTTACCCCACCTGTAGCGCCAACGGCTATTTTGCTAAAGGGGTCGTTAACATCGCGTATAGATATTTTAACCCATGGCGGGCACTCGTAACGGCCTTCGCCTTTAGAGTAGGATTGTGATAGCATCTCTGTCATACCGTATTCAGAGTGGATATGTTTTGTTCGGAAGGCATAGCAAAGCTTTTCGTGCATTTCGGCGCGGGTTAGCTCTTTGCGGCGGCCTTTCATCCCTCCGGTTTCCATAATAATACAGTTATCGCCAATACTAACATTATAGCGCTCTGCTAAATCGAGCAAAGCAAATGAAACACCCAACACAATGGTTTTTTGCCCGCGCTCTTTCAGCTCTTCAATTTTAAGTACTAAGCGGTCGGTATCGTAGAGGTAAAAATCGCTGTCGGCATGTTTACTTAGTTTAATAAGCTTGTTGGCCATATACACCAGCGATGAGCCATCGCGCTCCAAATAGGAGGGAAGCAATGCCAGCACACAGTATTGGTTTATTGGCCCGTAAAATAATTCAAAGGCCTTTAAAAACGATTGCTCATAAATATCTACATCGTATACCAAATGCTGCGATGTTTGCAGGCCTGTGGTAGAACTGCTGGTAAAAGTTATGGCAGGCTCCTCCTCTTCGCGGCAGGTAACCTTGTGTGTTTTAAAAAACTCAATAGGAAGAAAAGGTATTTTATCTACGGTTTTAACCATGTCAGCTGTTAAGCCCAACAGGTTTAGGTACCGGCTGTACAATGCATTATGGGCGCACTGGTATTTAAAAAGCTCTAAAGCGAGCTTGTTAAACGCGGCAGGGGTAGAAACACCAAATATCTTATCTTTAAAATATTGCGTGTTTGCGGGCATTTTAGTTAAATTTGTGTTTACTGTTACTATGATTATAAAGCCAAATATACACTATGCAATTATTATGCTACTATTTGGCATTTTGGCGGCCGGGTGCCTAAAAAGAAAAGAATACCCTACAATCCCACAAATAACCTACAATAGCTTTCAATTGTTTCAAAATGTGGCGGGTAACGACTCTGTAGCTTTTTTGCAGGTTTCTTATACTGATGGAGACGGCAATATTGGCCTTAGCCAGGGCGATACGTTAGCCCCTTATACAGGCCAGTTTTATTATAATTGTTTTGTAGAGTATTACGAGTTGCAAAACGGGGTGTGGGTAAAACCGGTTCTTAATCTGCCTTTTTACTACCGTATACCACCATTGAATGATAATGAGCATGCTATAGAGGGTACCATAGACATCAGGCTAAATGCCCCTTTTGTTTCCCCATCGGCTTTTGATACCATTAAGTACAGCATTACCATTGCCGACAGGGCCTTAAACCTAAGCAATACGGTTGAGACACCTGTTTTTATAAAATAGGTTTTAGGTGCTAGGTTTTAGGGGTTAGCATTAATAAATACAAACCTCACGCCACTTTGCCACTCGCCACTTATTTATCATCATCCTCCCCATCCTCAGGCGCTTCGGCGGCGGCATTGCCCAGGTAAAGGTCTATAAGGCCATCGGGGCAATCAACAGTAATGGTTTTAGCTGCACGGTCTATCCCTTTCAAAATATCGCCCGCAAGGGGTATTAGTACCTGTTTGCCTTTATGGCCAACGGCAATAACCGATTGTTGGGGAATATCTAAAATTTCAACCACAGGGCCCAATTCGCCTTTGTCTACATCGGTAACAATAAAGCCCATTACCTCGTGGTGGTAAAACTCCAGCGTGCCCAGCACCGGCATAATATCAACAGTAACATATACCTTAGCGTTTATCATTTGCCGGGCATCGGCTTCGCTCTCAATATCTTCCAGTTCCAGCAACACCATATCGTTACCCTTGGGTGTGATTTTTAGCACAAAATGGGGCACAGGCTGGCCTGCAACCTCAACAAACAGGGTATCTATCCTGTTATATAAACGGCGGAAGTCTGTATTCAACTTCAGCTGCATCAAGCCTTTCAAACCTATCGGCTTGGTAATTTGGCCCGCTTCTATATATTCGTTCTTATTCACTTTGCAAAGTTATTGACACGTAAGGTTAAAAAATCACTTAAACAGATTTTGTATTGCGATATTTTTAACTTTGATAAAAACCATATTTGTTACACTCTAAAAACAAAATATGTCTAAACTACTCATTATCCCTACACTAACAACGGTTTCGGCAATTTCTTTTGCACGGAACCCGGATAATGGATTTTTTAAGCACCACAACAAAGAAAAACACCTTTTAATGAAACGTAAATTAATAAGCTAACGTATATGCTAAACTCTCTCAAGAGTTGGCATACACACATTATAAACTTTTAAAACTTGAGTATTATGAAAGTTAAAATTCAGTCAATTCATTTTGACGCAGACACTAAGCTTTTAAACTTCATTGACGAACGAATATCAAAATTATCAAGCCTTTATGATGGCGTACTAGGAGGAGAGGTTTTTTTACGACTAGACAAGGCAGCAGACAGCGAAAACAAGATAACCGAAATTAAACTACACATACCGGGTAACGATTTATTTGCCCGCAAACAATGCAAAACATTTGAAGAGGCTACCGATACAGCGGTAGATGCACTAAAAAGCCAACTGGTGCGCAGAAAAGAAAAAGAAAAGGGCATTTAAGCCTATCAGATATAAAAGAAAAAATCCCGCTTATGGCGGGATTTTTTTATGGGTTAGAATTGCTTTTCTAAAAGTTCTGCCAATGCATCCAGCAGACTGTGGATGGGTTTTTGGGCCAGCATACGGGTTACCATATTCATATCGCCATTAAAGCGGAATATAACCTCGCAATGGTCATCGCCCATTGGCTTTATATCAGCCACCAAACGGTAATAATCGCCACGGTATTCTGTAATGCAGATTAAAACGTCGGGTATTTCTTTTTTCTCGTACTTAATATTGAGTGTGCCCAGGCTGCGGATGCTAAAGCTGCAACTGTCTTTATCTGCTTGCCAGTCTGATACGCTTTTGGGCATTAGCGCGCCAAAGTTGCGCATATCGGCCAGGTAGTTAAACACTTGCCCTGCAGGGGCTTTAACTTCAGCTGTTTGTCCGTGATACTCTGTGTGCGACATCTATATACTTTAACAATTGAAGTTGAACTTAGTTATTTACCCCAGGCTTCGGGGTTTTCGCGCCAAAGTTTCAGCGTTTCTACATCACTCTCGTTTATGTAGTTAGCTTCTACGGCAACATCTATCAGGGTGTCGTAATCGCACAGGGCAATTATGGGGCATTTTGCTTTCTTCAGGTTCTTATCGGCCGTATCAAAACCATAGGTAAAAATGCAAACCATGCCGCGTACCTCGCATTCGGCTTCGCGCAGGGCTTCAACCGCTTTAAGGCTACTACCGCCGGTTGATATTAAATCTTCAACCACCACAACACTCTGGCCTTTATCAATTTTACCTTCTATAAGGTTTTGTAGGCCATGTTTTTTAGGTTCGGGCCTTACGTATACCATAGGCAAACCCAGTTCTTGCGCTACCAAGGCGCCTTGGGCAATAGCTCCTGTGGCTACACCGGCAATAACATCGGCAGTGCCAAACTTTGCATCAATAGCTTTAACCAAACTCTGGCGTACAAATGTGCGCACGTTGGGAAAAGAAAGGGAGATGCGGTTGTCGCAGTAAATAGGTGACTTCCAGCCCGATGCCCATGTAAAAGGGTCGTTGGGCTGCAACTTGATTGCTTTAATTTGTAATAGTAATTCTGCTACCTTGCGGGCAGTTTCTTTTTCATAAATCATAAGGCAGCAAATGTATAAAGTTTTCGTAAACGAACGTCCCATAGTTTTGAGCAATACACCGCTTGGGCTTCAGAATGGCCCCGGTTTTGCGTTTGATGGTGCGCAGCAATTAAAAGCGTTGTATACCGCATTTAAAGAAAAGCCTACGCTAGAGGGCATTACCGTGTTTGCCGATGACTTTGAAACCTTGAAAGAAGCCTTTTGGGCTATGTTTAAAGTAATAGAAGCCGGAGGGGGAATTGTGCAAAACTCGGCAGGGGACTACCTGTTTATAAAACGCCTTGGCTTTTGGGATTTACCTAAAGGTAAGCTGGACAAAGGCGAAAGCATAGAAGCCGCGGCCCTACGCGAGGTGGAAGAGGAGTGTGGCATTTCCGGCCTTAGTATTACTGCACCCGCTGGGCAAACCTATCATACGTATGAGCATAAAGGCAATGAGGTGCTAAAGGTTACTCATTGGTTCCATATGCAAACGGATTTTGCCGGCGAGCTTATCCCCCAAACGGAAGAAGACATTACCGAAGCCCGCTGGATGAGTAAAGATGAGGTAAAGTCTGTTGTGTTGAAGAATACGTATCCGTCGATAGCAGAGTTGGTGAAGGGTTTGTAGAGGATGAGTACCAAAGTTTCCATTTAGAATAGTACAACAAGGTGTACAATATTCTTAACTTTGCGGCTTATGGCTGCAATAGAATCAATACTTATAGATAAAACAAAGCTTGCGTTGGCTACCCTTTATGGTGCTGATGTTGCTAACCTTGTAATCAAAATAGAACATACCAACCCG
>JAIXUZ010000197.1 GCA_027483285.1 Bacteroidota bacterium | reverse complement strand
GTAAAGCTTGACTTAATGCTTAACGGCGAGCCGGTGGATGCCTTATCGGCTCTTATACATAAAGACAACGCCTACGACTTAGGTAAACGTATTTGCGAAAAGCTGCGCGAACTTATTCCGCGCCAGCAGTTTGAAATTGCTATACAGGCTGCCATTGGTTCTAAGGTTATTGCCCGCGAAACAGTTAAAGCCCTTCGTAAAGATGTAACGGCCAAGTGCTACGGTGGTGATATCTCGCGTAAGCGTAAGCTGCTTGAAAAGCAGAAGAAAGGCAAGAAACGCATGCGCCAGGTTGGTAACGTAGAGATACCGCAACAGGCGTTTATGGCGGTGCTTAAGTTGGACTAACTGTTGTTGGGCTTTATTCCCCAACTTCTATAAACATACCGCCCATCTCTATTATTCTTGAATCGTAGGGTTTGTCTGCAAATTTCACTTGTTGGCCTTGCACTTTTTTGAATAAAAATATGTCGCCGGATTTAGCGTTTTCCACCCAGTATTTAACATTGGAACTAAATACAGCACCAATACATATTGTGGTTTGCTGGATTCCTTTTTTAGGTATATAGGTTACCTCGTATTCTTTTATATTGATAGCTACATCAAAATCAAAGTTTTCTAAAATGCAATTGACGCCTGCGGATTTATGAAACAGGCTTGCCGGTACGATTGTATTTGATTTGCCTAAAACCGTTATTTCAGGAATAGGGATACGTTTAACCCTGAATTCTTTAGAAGCGTTTACTTTGCCATTTTTCCAGGCTTTAATTATACACTTTGATGCAGGAGTTTCAGTTGTTTCTATAAGGTAACTACCCATCGAACTACTCAATAACTTTCCATTACTTATTGAAATAGAATCAGGCTTTGGTAATACCGTTACAGGGTTCTCCACACCAATGTAAAACACGTTCATTTTTCCGACTTCTATCGTAGTATTCTGGGCATTGCATATGCTATAAATAAACAATACAAATAAAAGGGCTTTAATCTTCATTATTCCATAGTTAGGTTAGGCTGAAACTGTATAGGGAGCGATTAGGTTTCAACCATTGGCATTTTAAGCGCATTGCTAAATGATTAACTTTGCATTGTGACTAGACAACAACTCATTTCTCAAATACGCGCTAAGCAATCGTTTTTATGTGTTGGCTTAGATAGCGATATAACCAAACTTCCGGCCATTCTGCGCAATGCACCTGACCCTGTTTTTGAATTTAACAAAGCTATTATAGAAGCTACGCACGACCTGTGTGTGGCTTACAAACCCAACCTTGCCTTTTACGAATCGCTGGGGCCAAAGGGGTGGGATACGCTGCAAAAAACGTTGGAGGTAATTCCGCAAGATATGTTTACCATTGCTGATGCTAAGCGCGGCGATATTGGAAATACCGGCCAGCAATATGCCAAAGCTTTTTTTGATGAGCTGGGCTTTGACAGTATCACCCTCTCACCGTATATGGGTAAAGATAGTATTACCCCCTTTTTGCAGCAGGATGGCAAATGGGCCATTGTGTTGGCCTTAACATCAAACGAGGGTGCGATGGATTTTCAAACATTGTCGCTGGAGACATTTGACGGCCCGGAACGTGTATACGAACGCGTATTAAAAACAGTATCGTATTGGGGCACTGATGCCAACACCATGTTTGTAGTAGGCGCTACAAGGCCCGAGATGTTGGGCGAAGTGCGTAAACTGGTGCCCAACCACTTTTTTTTAGTGCCCGGCGTAGGCGCGCAGGGTGGCAGTTTGCAAGATGTTTGCCGATACGGTTTAACGCCTGATGTTGGCTTATTGGTGAATGCCTCGCGCTCTATTATTTTTGCTTCGGACGGTGCTGATTTTGCCGAAAAAGCCCGCGAAGAAGCACTGAAAATGCAACAGGAAATGGCGGTAATTCTAAGTAAAAAACTATAAGTGAAAAGTTGAAAATTTCGTCAACCGGCAACCAGACTTTTATACATAATTACAACAGCCAAGTAAATGGGCTTATTTGATGATAGCAGCATTAACCTTTTGCCGCATGGTGGCACGGTTAACTACTATGGGACTGTGTTAAGCCTTGCCGATGCAAACCGACACCTACAAGCCTTATTGCATACTATTGAGTGGAAAAACGACGAGGCTATTATTATGGGTAAACACATTGTTACCGCCCGCAAGGTGGCCTGGTATGGCGATAAGCCCTATAGCTACACCTATTCTAAAACCACAAAAACTGCCTTGCTGTGGACGCCTGAATTAATAGAGCTAAAAAAGCTGGCTGAAGAGCTAACCGGTGCAACCTATAACTCGTGCCTGCTAAACCTATACCATAATGGTAACGAAGGCATGGCCTGGCATAGTGATGATGAGAAAGCACTGGCTAAAAATGGCAGCATAGCATCGTTCAGTTTTGGGGCTGAGCGTAAGTTTTCATTCAAACACAAAACAACCAAAGAGACCGTTTCTGTATTTTTAGAACATGGCAGCTTATTGGTGATGAAAGATGCTACGCAAACCAATTGGTTGCACCGTTTGCCACCTACTACCAAAGTTTCAACCCCAAGGGTAAACCTTACCTTCCGTGCAATATTAAATCAATAGTAAACCTATTTTACTATCTCAACCTTCTTAGTTACGCGCCCTTGGTTGGTTTGCATAATTAAGAAATAGATTCCCGGAGTTAGGTTTAGGTTAATGTCGCGTTTGTAAAGGCCCGATTGAGCGGCATCATTTTGTGCGTATACAACCTGGCCCAGCATATTCCTTAGTTCCAGCTGAATTTTTCCGCCTGTAATCAGGTTGCCCTCAATTGTTAAATTGCCATTGGTAGGGTTAGGGTAAACCAATAGTTTGGGGCTGTTGGTGTTCTCGTCAATACCGGTAATAATAACGTACACGGTATCTGAAGTTGCTGAACAGCCGTTACCATCGGTATGCGTTACAAAATAATAACCTGTTTGCGTAACAGTATAGTTTTGGGCGCTACCTACCGGGGTGCCGTTGCTTATTTCGTACCAAGCGTTTCCACTAGTATATGTTGAAGTTAAAACATTGCTGTTAAGTGAAACTACAGGTGCAGCAGGCAATGGGTTTATGATAGCTGTTATTTGGTTTGACAAGGCAGTTAAAGGGCTTGCACAGGCTTCGTTTGAAGTTAGTACTACGCCTACCACATCGCCATTAGCTAAGGTGCAGGTTGTGAAATTGTCAGATGCTGAATTTTGTACAGAGTTTCCGTTAACTGACCAGTTATAACTTGGGGTATTTCCGCCATTGGCAGGGGTTGCAATAAAAGTCACGCAAGTGCCTGCACATGCAGGAAATTGAGGTGCTGAGGTTATTGGTACTGCCGGCACCAATGTTTGGTTTACAGTAATGGCAATAATGGTTGAAGTATCTGCGCAAGTGCCATTAGTAGCAATAAGGCTTATAAAGTAAACCCCCGGTGCATTAAACAAACGTTGGGCGTTAGTACTATTAGAAAATGTAATACCATCTTCTTGCCACACCTGGCCAATGGCGCCTGTAGTTGCATTGGTAAAAGTTACAATTGTGCCTGCACACACCTCTGTAGCGCTTGATGTAAAAGCTGCAGCAGGGGCATCCAGCACTGTATATGATATGGGTGTAGATGTTATTGTTGCAGGGCTTGCACAAGCTGCGGTTGATGTCATAGTAACGGTAACGGCAGCACCATTGGTTAAATCGCATACGGTAAACGTAGGGCTGTCTATACCTGCATTCAGGTTATCTATTTTCCACTGGTAGGTTGGGGTTCCACCGTTGGTTGGGGTAGCTGTAAATGTTACACACGTACCGCCGCATATAGTACCTGTAGGTGTTGAACTAACGGAAACAGAAGGCGTAACTATAGGGTTTACTGTGTATGTTATAGTATTAGATGTTGCAGTTGTTGGGCTAGCACAGTTGGCATTAGATGTTACTATGGTGCGGATAGCTGCTCCATTAGCAAGCGCTGTAGTTGTATAGGTAGCCCCAGTTACACTTGGTATTAAGTTAACACCATTATACCATTGGTAAGTAGGGTTATTTCCACCGTTTACTGGTGTTGCGGTAAACGTAACCGATGTGCCTGCACATATTGGGCTTGCCGGGTTTGATGTAATGGTTACAGAAGGGGTAACAGTTGCGTTTACAGTTATTGTTGTAGTGATAGAGTCTGCACATGCGCCATCTAAAGCTACTAAACGTATTATGTAGCTTCCCACAGTGTTAAAGGTACGTGTAGTGTTGGTTGTAGTAGCAAACTGCACACCGTTTTCTTTCCATTTGTATGATGTAGCGGCTGTGCTGGTATTGGTAAAAGTAACTGTAGCGCCTGCGCAAACAGTAGTTTGGCTGGTTGTGAATGAGGCATCGACAGTGCAGCTTACACCGGTAGAAAAGCACTGTGTGCCAATGGCTGTTGTACTTTTTCTTATAGCGGTAGTAGGGGCGCCCGTTGTAAGGCCCGTGCCCTCTGTTGCGCCTGTGCCATTGGTAGGTGTTGGCGTATTGGTGGTTGGGGTAGCGGTAAACTCGCTACAACCACTGGTGCCAGTACTATTTGTTTTAATTACATAGCCGTCTTTAGAGCCTTGGCCGTAGCTATTGGCGTAGCCTGCAATAGCATAACCACCATCGGCTGTTTGAATAACGGTGTTGGCCTGGTCTAATGCAGAACCACCATAGGCTTTGCTCCAGCTTAGGGTGCCGCTGCCATCGGTTTTAACCAAAAAATAGTCGGCATTGCCGCCACCGTAGCTGGCTGTGCGGCCCGCTAAAATAAAACCACCATCGGTAGTTGTCCTCATACCTAATGCATAGTCATCGCCACTGCCACCATAGGTTTTAGTCCACGATATAACGCCTGCTGATGTTAGCTTAACTAACATAGCATCGTTACCACCGGCGCCTGATGAGTTGGTGTATCCACCTACGGCAAATGTGCCATCGCTAAGTTCTTTTACAGAGTAAGCAAGCTCGTTATTGCTGCCGCCAAAATACCGGCTCCAGGTTACAACGCCTGTTGAGTTTGTCCTTATTACGTAGCCCTGGTAACCGTTGCTATAGCTTTGGGTAAAGCCGCAAATAACATAGCCGCCATCGGCAGTTTGCTCTACGCAGCGTGCTTCATCGTCTGATGTGCCACCGTATGTTTTAGTCCATGATAGAACACCTGCTGCTGTTGTTTTTATAAGAACTAAATCTCGGCCACCGGCGCCCGCGCTGGCTGTATAGCCTGCAAGTATGTAGCCACCATCGGCTGTTTGGCGTACTGAGTAGCCAAAATCGGCGGTATTGGCAGAGCCATAGGTTTTAGACCAGGTTACAGCACCATTAGCATCTGTTTTAACCAGGTACACATCACCAATTGCATCAACTGTGGTTGTTTGGCCTACCATAATAAAGCCACCGTCGGCAGTAGGTTTTACACTTTCAAACTCATCATACAAAACGTTGCCATAGTTTTTGGTCCACAAGGTATCGCCGCTTGCGTTTAGGCGAACGAGGTAAGCATCCCAACTAGCATTAATAGTACCTGTAATTGTGCGCCCGCACATTATATATCCACCATCGCTAAGCTGTTCAATAGAATAAATGAATTCTTCAGAAGAGCCCCCGTATGTTTTTTGAAAAGTAGTTTGGGCGTTGTTATTTGCAGAAAATAGTACTACAAAAACTAAGGGTAACAACAGGCGTGTAAAGGCAGTTGATGAGTAAAACTGTAACATGGGTTATTAATTTTAACTGCTAAGATATTGTTAATAGCTTATATACAGTAAATTAATATTGTTAGTCTGCAAGAATACTAAAAACATAAGCCGGAAAGCTATATTTGCTAAAAGACATAGCTATGGCCGACTTAAAAGTTCCCGCAGGTTACAATACTGTAATGCCTTACCTGATAGTTGATGATGCAGCAGCGCTAATGCAATTTTTAGTTACTGTGTTTGATGCAAAACTAAAAATGCACCACCCTAACCCAGACGGTAGCTTTGGACATGCAGAGGTTACCATTGGAGAGATTTGCATCATGTTTTCTAACACTATGTCTGAATGGGGCGCTAATACCGCAGGGCTTTTTATTTATGTTGACAATGCTGATGAGCGTTATAAACTGGCATTGGCAAACGGGGCAACATCTGTTATGCCGCCTGCCGACCAGGATTATGGCCGCAGCTGCGGGGTTAAAGATAGTAACGGTAATACCTGGTGGATAACATCTGTTAAATAATGAAACCTCAATTTTTCACCCCAAAGGAATTCCGCAAGTGGTTAGAAAAGAACCACGATAAAGAAACCGAATTATTGGTTGGCTTTTACAAAAAAGGTACGGGTAAAGAGAATATGACGTGGCCTGAATCGGTAGAGCAGGCTCTGTGTTTTGGCTGGATTGATGCCGTGCGGAAAAGTATTGATGATGAAGCCTATACCATACGTTTTACCCGCCGAAAAACCACCAGTATTTGGAGCAATGTTAATATTGCCCATGTAGAAAGGCTTACCAAATTGGGGTTGATGATGCCTGCAGGCATAAAAGCATACGAAGCACGTAAGCCTGAAAAAACAGGTATTTACTCATTTGAGAAGCCCGACAACAAAGGCTTGAGCGATGAGAGTCTGGAGTTAGTAAAGAAGAATAAAAAGGCATGGGAATGGTTTAGTAAACAGGCTCCTGGCTTTAAAAAAACAACAGGGCATTGGGTTGAGAGTGCCAAGCAACAAGCTACCCGCGAACGGCGACTGGCTGAGCTGATAGCCAATGCGGCCAAGGGAGAGCCACCATCGCCCTACAAATATTCAACTACAAAAACTAAGAAATAGGGGTTACCCTTTTTCGCCGCGGGTGCTATACAGGTAGTAGTTTATGCCTGTTAATACTACAAAGTACACTATAGACATCCAATGAAAGTTTATTGGTACGTTGGCTTGCGCAGGTGTAATAACATTTAATAAACAGTAAGCGTATGGCGATATCCAAGTGTACTCCCAAAAATTAATGGCGATTAAAGTGCCTACCAATGCCAATAAGCCAATGCCCACAGGCACCAGGAAGTTTTTAAACCGCAGGCTTATTAAATATTGAATGCCAATAATAGGCAGTATAGTAACAAATATCCTGGCATTGCTTTTTACAATGCTCCAAACCGGCAATGCCTGATTTGGTAAGCCGCCTTCTAAAAGTAGTGTGGGTATGTAGGCTGAGAGCAATATGCCAATATTGAAGTATAGAAAGAATTGTAATGTAAGTATGAGTATGGCAGACAGTTTTGCAAAGAACACTGTAGCATAGCTTTGCGGGGTGGTGTGTACCTGTTTCCATGTGTTGTTTTTATACTCCAATTGGGTTATTAAGCTACTGGAAAGTATAACACCCATAGGCAACAGAAACGATACCATGTTTTGCCACATCATATTGTAGTGCATAACCCAAATGCCGGGTATTGGTCCGTATGAGTTTATGGTGTAGCCTTTGACAAGGAAAACGGTTAGCCAGATAAGCGGGATAAAAAAGCCTCCGATAATTGCCAGCCAAAATGATGTGCTGCGTTTGGTTTTAAGCCATTCGCTTTGTAAACTGTTTATAAATACCATAGTTTGGGTTAGTTCTTTACAAGGTCCATAAATATCGACTCTAAGTCGTTTTTAACAGTGGCAATGCCATATACCTGCACCCCGCTGTTTACTAGCTCGGCGTTTATTTTGGCAATGGTTTGGTTATCGGTAATTGGTATAGTTACCATGCCGTTGCTATGCAAAGGTATTAAGCCATTAGCTGTAATTATCTGCTTGGTTTTATCGGTATTGTCGGTACTGAAATTAATTACTGATGATTGCGATTGCTTTAGGTGCAAATCGTTTAAAGTGCCTTGAAATAATACGCTGCCTTTGTGGATAATACCCACATGCGTTACCATTTTTTCAATCTCAGCCAGTAAGTGGCTAGATATAACAACAGTAGTACCTAAGTCGGCATTTAGCTTTTTAAGCAGTTCGCGTATCTCAATAATGCCATTAGGGTCAAGGCCATTGGTAGGCTCATCCAGTATCAGCAACTTGGGGTTGTGCAACAGGGCTATGGCAATGCTAAGGCGCTGCTTCATCCCTAACGAAAATTTGCCAGCCCGCTTTTTGCCTGTGTTTGCCAGGCCAACAATCTCCAACACTTCGGCAATGCGTTCTTTTGGGCATTGGTAAATTTTTTGCCATACAGCCAGGTTTTCTTTGGCGGTAAGGTGGGCGTAAAGCGATGGAGCCTCAATAAGCGAGCCTATGTTTTGCAAAACCTCAACACGGTTTGCTTCAAACTCTTTACCGAAGATAGTTATAGCGCCTGTCTGGTTTTTCAGCAGTCCAAGTATAAGGCGCAGGGTGGTGGTTTTGCCGGCGCCATTGGGCCCTAAAAAGCCATAAATAGAGCCGGTTGGCACTTGTATGTTGATGTCGTTTAGAACGGTATCGCCACCGGAAAACTTATACGTTAAATTGTTGGTTTCAATACAGTACACAGGGAGTGTTTTTATTTAGTTTGATACTGATAAGTGCGCAAGGTGCAATAATTATTACAGGTTGAGAAAAATAACCACAGAATATAATGGCATATTGGTATAAATTTTATACTTGCAATACTGTGAACGAAGACTTCCTACACTATATATGGAAATTTGGCCTGTTTGATATGGCCGGGCTTAAAACCACCTCGGGCGATGAGGTTGTCGTGCTGCACAAGGGCACACATAACCGCAATGCCGGCCCCGATTTTTTTAACTCGAGGGTAAAGATTGGCGATACTACCTGGGCAGGCAATGTGGAGATACATACCCGCGCATCTGACTGGGCAAGGCATAAGCACGAGAGCGACCCTGCATACAGCAACATTATTCTGCATGTGGTTTTTGATAATGATAAACCCCTTGCCGATGCTCAAAACAATCCCGTAGCTACGATAGAACTAAAGGGCCGCATCGACCTTAAATTTTATAATACCTATAAGAACTTTACGGATAATAAAGGTTGGATTCCCTGCGAAAGTAGTATTGCCCGTGTTGACCCCTTTATTGTAGAGAGTTGGCTGGAACGGATGGCGGTGGAGCGTTTAGAGCGCAAATCGAAGACGGTGCTGGATACTTTGGTATTGAACAAAGGTAGTTGGCAGGAAACCTTTTATCAGATT
>JAIXUZ010000257.1 GCA_027483285.1 Bacteroidota bacterium | reverse complement strand
GGCAAGCTCCTCGTCTTTTACACCTTCGTCAATGTTTTTGCGCAGGCCGGCCATAAGGGTGTTTAGCAGAGTTGGTTTTTTCTCCTGTATATCAATGTATGGCACTGCCATATATAACGCTACGGGCTGGTCGGTGTCTAATGCCGTTGGCTCAAACGCCACCTGCGCCTGTGCCGGGTTTATATACAACGGCTCGCTTTTGGCGTATGCGGGGGCATTATTATCAGGAGTAACAGTAGTATTTTTAAACGGCGAGATAGTTTTTACCGGGGCTTGTGCCTGGGCAAAAGTATCCAGTTGTTCTATATCGCCTTTTACTTTCGGGTTTATGGTAACCGTAGGTAAGGTTTTACCATTGCTTAAAGCGTTGGCAAATTCAGCAGGCTGTTTGCCGCTGTTTTGCTGATACAACCAAAAGCCACCCACCAGCAACGCCACTGCGGCAGCGGCACTCAGGCTTACATACCACAATGGGCGGATAACCGCACCTTGCTTTAATTTTTCTTTTCCGGTAAATACAATAGAGGTATCAGCAACTAAAACTGTTTGTGCAAAAGCAGCCAGCTCTTTAGTATACTTTTTGTTTGTTGCTACTATCGCATCAAGCTCTTGCTGTTCGGCAGCGGTAAGGCCTTCTTCCAGCTGTTTAACGGCTAAAGCATCAAAGCGCGAGGCTTCGGTTTTTTTTAAATCTTCTTTATGGGGAAATGATATCCCTTCATCATCAAGGGTGGCAAACTCAAGCCCGTCAAGGTCCATGTCCAGTTCGGGGTGTGCGGCCATAAACAGCATCAACTCCTCACGGTCGGCGGCGCTAATGGTACCCTCTACCATGTCTAGCAGAAAAGCCTCGTAATTATCGTGGTTAATGCGGTTCATTATAATACGTTATCTATACTAACTAAATACTCCTTTAAAAAAACGCGTGCCCTGAAGATGTATACCTTCACCTGGCTTTCGCTAAGGCCGGTAATCTCTCCAATGGCAGCATAATCATACCCTTCATAATCGCGCAACATAAGCACGCTGCGTTGCATATCGGGCAGGCGTTGCAGGGCATCGCTCAAAGCCTCGTTAGCCCCAGTGTATTGCCCGCTATGGGTTTGGGTGCTTAAGTCAGCCTCGTCTAAATTGGTGCTGCGGTTGCGGCGTATCTTCTCCAGCATGGTGTGGTAGGCTGTAGTAAACATATACGACTTTGCCTTTTCATACGCTATAGTATCCACCTTAACCCAAACCTTTTCAAAAGTGTCTTGCACAACGTCGTGTGCATCGTCTTCATCGCGCATATTTTTAAGCACGAAACGATACAAGCCATCGGCATACATATCTACACATTTATTGTATTCAGCGCGGGTCAATGTTAGGGCATTTTGTATATAAGATGAATAACCGTACCGAAAAGTTACAGCATAATAAGAAAACAACCACTTAAAAACGCAAGTAGCTGATAATCAAATCTAATTTCTAACCTTTCGTTTTTAGTTTTTCACTAAAGAAAGCACCTCGTCCAGCATAACACGGTCGTTGTTTAGGCGGGGTACTTTGTGCTGCCCACCCAGCTTGCCTTTAAACTTAAGCCAGTTGTAGAATGTACCCTCGGGCATTACGCGGACAATAGGGTCTTTCAGGGCCATATCTTTATAGCGCTTGGCCTCGTAATCAGAGTTTACAGACTTTAACGCATTATCCAAACACTCACCAAAATACTCAGGGTTTTCGGGGTGCTTTTCAAACTCAATAAGCCACTCGTGCGCGCCACTGCCATGGTCTCCCATAAACACCGGTGCGGCGGTATACTCGCGAATAATAGCCCCTGTTTTTTGGCAGGCAACCGCCAGGGCTTTGTCGGCATTGTCCACCATCAGTTCCTCGCCAAAAGCATTGATAAAGCTTTTGGTACGACCCGTTATTTTTATGCGGTATGGGCTAAGCGATGTAAACATAATGGTATCGCCAATTTTGTAGCGCCATAGGCCTGCGTTGGTGGTAATAATAAGGGCGTAGTTTGTATTAAGTTTCACCTCGCCCAGTTGCAGCGTTTTAGGGTTGTCGCTGGTTAGCTCTTCCATAGGCATAAACTCGTAGTAAACGCCATAGTCAAGCATCAGCAGCAAATCGCCATTTTGGGTAGTATCCTGTATGCCAAAAAACCCTTCCGATGCATTGTAGGTTTCCAGGTAGTTCATCCCCACAGGAATTAGCTTTTTAAACTGCTCGCGGTAGGGGTTAAAGTTTATACCACCGTGGAAGAAAACCTCCAGGTTGGGCCATACCTCGTTTATATTGCTTTTGCCGCTTTTCTCCAGCACATATTTCAGCAATACCAACGTCCACGATGGTACACCGGCTATATTGGTAACATCCTCGTTTATAGTGGCGTTAGATATGGCGTCAATCTTACTTTCCCACTCGTCCATAAGGGCTATGGAAAGGTCGGGCGTGCGGATGATGTGCACCCAAAACGGCAGGTTCTCCATTAGTATGGCCGATAAGTCGCCATAGTAGCTTGAGTTTTCAAACTCGCCCACCTGGTGCGTACCGCCAAGCGTAAGGCCTTTGCCACTAAAAATATTGGTTTCGGGGTAGTTGTTGCAGTAAATGGAAAGCATGTCTTTGCCACCTTTAAAGTGGCATTCGGTAAGGCTTTCGGCACTTACGGGGATAAACTTGCTTTTATCACCTGTGGTACCGCTGCTTTTGGCAAACCACTTAATATCGGTAGGCCAAAAAACATTTTGCTCGCCCTGGCGCACACGCTCTATATCATCGCGTATATCATCGTAATTGCTAACAGGTACCCGGTTTTTAAAATCGTCGACAGATGCAATACTTTTATAATCGTAGCGCTGGCCCCAATTGGTATCGCGCCCCGCCTCCATCAGTTTTTTAAACCAATCGGCCTGCACATCGTGCGGGTATTTCATAAACAGCTCCATTTGGTGGAT
>JAIXUZ010000388.1 GCA_027483285.1 Bacteroidota bacterium | reverse complement strand
GGGTCTTTAGGATATTTAAGGTTAGTTACGCAGCAAAATGTAAGCCTCTCCGATACTTCTTTAGGTTTATAATAAAACCTGTCAGCATCTATTACATTGGGAATAATTGCCGCCTTGTCAGCATTGGCACCATAGTTAACAGTAATACCCTTTAAATAATTGGAAACACTAACAACTGCATCGGCATTTGCATAAGCCTTGCGTGCTGCAGAAGCAAACAGGTTTTTGCCCATAAATTTGGCTATGCGGGTCCAATGCTCAACTATTACGTGCTTAGCTTTTAGCTTGTGCGCCAGCCAGTGGCCTGTTATACCTGCAGGGTTAATAACATTAGAAACAATTATCTGAGGAGTAAATTTCTTAGCTATGTGTTTGTTGTAATGCCATTTGGTAAACAAATACAGCAGCGGTATATTTATATATATCCATTTCCAAAATACCGACTGTATAACTAAATAATAAGTAGGAATATCATTAACAACCTCATACTTCGTGGTTATAGAAAAGAGGCCTTTCCCCTTTAAAACCTTGATGACTTGCACAGAAACGCTGTTTCCGGCTACCCGGCAGGCTTCGGCATGCTCTTTAACAAACACCCCGTCTATGCTTCCTTTGTAAGGGTACCAATATGTATGAAACAGTATATTCATGATAATACAGGATGCAAAGATGTCAAAAAATTGCCGTGCCGATGCTTTTTAATACTTTTGCGGCATGTCATTTTTGCGCAAAGTGTTTTATTCAAAACCAGTTAATACAATTTTATCTCGTGTGCTTAGGCCATTTGCGGGCGTTTTACCTGCAACATCTAAGTTTGGTGTATATGGCCCATTTACATTAAAGTTCCCCGGTAATATTAAAGTACAATACTACACCAACCCTACCAGCTACCACTCTAAACTATTGTTCTGGGATGGTTTTGAGGGGTTTGAATATGAAAGCAGCCGCTACTTTGCTCAACTTGCGAAAAATGCCAGTTGTTTTTTCGATGTTGGAGCCAACATAGGCTATTACTCGTTACTTGCAGGTGCGGTTAACTCTGGCATTACCATATTTAGTTTTGAGCCAATGCCTGCCCCAAATGCTTACCTGAAGAAAAACTTAGAACTTAATAGTATAAAAAACTACCAAACCAGTGCACTGGCTTTGAGTAATATTAAAACCGAGGCTGAATTTTTTGCAACAGCCAATGCCAAGCTAAACTTTATAGCCGACCAACTATCGGGCGATGGAGGGATGAGCGAGTCGCACTCGGGGGTGCGTTCTATTGAGAAGGTAAAGGTTAATACCATTACCCTTGATGAGTTTGCCGCCCAAAACCTGCCTCAGGGTAAGCTTATTGACTTAATGAAGCTAGATACCGAAGCTACCGAGCACTATGTGCTGGAAGGTGCTACTACCATTCTGGCTAAACACCGACCTATTATTATGTGTGAGGTTATTAGCGGCCAGATAGAAAAAGAACTGGAGGAAATATTATCGGCAAACAACTACCTGTACTTCCGCACAGGTAAAGGCAAGCCACAAAAAGTAAATTCATTAACAGACAATACCGCAAGCAAGTTTGAGTACTTTTTGGTACCTGCCGAAAAAGAAAATATGCTGCTTAACCTGGAATAACAAATGGATAACAATTTTAACCCATACGATTACTGGCAAACCCGCCTTTCTAAAAAAAACAACTTGGAAGGTGTTGGCTACTCTGCTTTGGGTATGACCTTTAATGTTTGGGCATATAAAACACGTAAGTTTAGTTTTAAACTGAATTTAGAGCGTTTAGGAATTAACCTGAAAGTAAAAAAGGTAGCTGATATTGGAGCCGGTTCGGGCTTTTGGATTGATACTTACCGTGAGTTAGGAGCAGAATTTATTACGGGCGCCGACCTAACCGATGCTGCTGTTGAGAATTTACGCAATACTTTTCCTTATGCTACGTTTGTTAAGGCAGATATTGGCGAAAATGAAATTCCGGCCGGATTGGAAAAGCAGGGATATGATGTAGTTAGCTGCATGGATGTTTTGTTTCATATAGTAGACGATAACCGCTTTGCACAAGCTGTAGCTAATATAGCCAGCCTGGTAAAACCGGGAGGATATTTTGTATACTCTGATATGTTTTTAAAGAATAACCGCACGGTACGTGTTACCCACCAGGTTATGCATAGCGAAGAGTTTTTGCTTGATTTGTTTGCTAAAAACGGCTTAGAAGTTGTGGCTCGTAAGCCATTTTTATATTTATCAAACACGCCTGTAAATAGTAATAATGTACTAATAAAAGGCTACTGGTTTATTATATACAACACGCTACGCTACCTTAAGTTTATTGGCTACATATTGGGGCCATTAACTTACGCAATAGAAAAATACTACATTAAAAATTCATCATTTAGCCCTTCTACAGAAATTACGATATTGCGTAAAAAATAAACATGGGAATTGTACAAAGGCAAGGCATATTAAATACCGTAGTTGTGTATGCGGGTATTTTAATAGGCTTTATAAACCTATTGTACGTTCAACCTATGTTTTTAAAAGAAGAAGAGATTGGCCTTACCAGGGTACTTTATTCTTTTTCTGGGATTTTATCGGTGTTGATGCCTTTAGGGGCGGCAAATATTTTAGTACGTTACTTTCCGCAATACAAAAAAGATGAAGAAGGCCACAATGGCTTTTTAGGTTTTGTTCTGTTGTATGCCCTAGTTGGATTTATTTTTTTTAGTGCAATACTCTACCTGACGCGCGATTTTATAACAGCAGTGTATGTAAAGCAATCCCCACTGTTTGCTAAAAATTTCTGGTTTGTTTTTCCATTGGGCTTATACCTGACATTTATCCAGATTTTAAATATTTATTGCTTTTCACTATTCAAATCAGTAGCCCCCTCCATTTTTTCAGAGATAGTGGTTAGGGCACTCAATATTCTAATAGTAATATTATACCACTACGGCTATTTAACCTTTGACCAGTTTGTCCAATCGTTTACCTATTTATATGCTGTAAACCTCTTACTACTGGTTATTTACATTTATACAATAAGTAAGCCTAAGTTGCTTTTTAAACCCCAGTTTTTTGGTAAAGGAAACAGGGTTGTGATGTACCGGTATGGCATGGTTATGACTATTGCCGCTATTGCATCGCTGGGATTAAAAAGCATTGATAGCATTGTATTGGCTATTTATGTGCTGCTAAAGGATGTTGGTATTTATAGTATCGCATTGTTTATCGGCCTATTTATTGAAACACCATTAAACTCGTTAGACCGCATTGCCAGTGCCCGAATGGCAGCGGCTATATCGTACAACAACCAAAAAGAAATAAAAGATATTTACCATAAATCAAGCAATAATTTATTTTTAATTGGTGGGTTGTTATTTATAGGTGTAAATACCTGCATAACCCCCCTTTTCAGTTTTTTAAAAGAAAGTTACCGAGGAAACGAATTGATTGTTTTGGTAGTAAGCTTAGGGGCTTTATTTAATATGGCTTCGGGCTCTAATACCTCTATTATATTTAATTCAGAACATCATAAAAAAGGTATTTATATTTTAGGTGGGGTGTTTGTGTTTTTAGTTGG
>JAIXUZ010000210.1 GCA_027483285.1 Bacteroidota bacterium | reverse complement strand
CACCTATTCCAAATTATATTCCTTTATCTTCCTGTACAATGTACGTTCTGATATGCCCAGTTCTTTAGCGGCATTGCGTCGGCGGCCTTTGTTTTTATCCAGCGCACGCTTTATCAGTTCCAGCTCGCGCTCTTGTAATGATAGTGATTCTACCTCAATCTCCTTAGGCTGCTGCATAGGGTTGTTGTAGCTAACCGGCTGCGGCTGGCGTTGGGGCATTATCTCTAGGGCGTTGTTGTGCACCATAGGCTCAATCTCGTCGTGCAACTGGTGCAGCAAGGCGGCATTGTCTTTTTGGTACTCAACACTGGCAGTGCCGTTTTGTAATAAGTCGGCTACCACTTTGCGCAGGTCGGCAATGTCGCGCTTCATATCAAACAGCACCTTGTATAATATCTCCCGTTCCGATAAGTCAGCCTGCGCCCCCTCCGGCTTATACAACGCAGGCAGGTTGCTAACGTTGTTATCAGGCAAATATTTTATCAGTACATCGGCAGTAACGTTGCGCTCTTTTTCCAGTATCGATACCTGCTCGGCTACGTTCTTAAGCTGGCGTATATTGCCCGGCCAGCGGTAGTTGGTAAGCACCGTTTGCGATTGGTCATCTAAGCGCACCGATGGCATTTTATATTTCTCGGCAAAATCGGCCGCAAACTTGCGGAAAATCAGCGGGATGTCTTCTTTACGCTCGCGTAGCGACGGCACAAAAATAGGCACCGTATTCAGGCGGTAGTAAAGGTCTTCCCTAAACTTGCCCTTAGCCACAGCATCAGGTATGTTTACATTGGTAGCAGCTACCACGCGTACCTGTGTTTTTTGCACTTTTGATGAGCCTACGCGAATAAACTCGCCACTCTCCAGCACCCTTAGCAGGCGCACCTGCGTAAGCAGCGGCAACTCAGCCACCTCATCTAAAAATATGGTGCCTCCGTCGGCCACTTCAAAATAGCCTTTGCGGGCCTCGTTGGCACCGGTAAAAGAGCCTTTCTCGTGCCCAAACAATTCAGAGTCTATAGTCCCCTCGGGTATAGCGCCGCAGTTAACTGCAATAAAGCTGCTGTGTTTGCGCGGACTTAAGTTATGTATGATTTTAGAAAACACCTCTTTACCTACCCCACTCTCTCCTGTTATCAGCACACTCATATCGGTAGCTGCCACCTGGTAGGCTGTTTCCAAAGCACGGTCTAGCATGGGCGAGTTACCCAATATGCCAAACCGTTGTTTTATATCTTGAACTGTCATTATTTCTCCTTCTCAAATCCTTAACCAACTAAGGAATTAATGCAAAAATAAGAAAAATATACGACAGATTGGCAGGCCATTCTTTATATTTATATCTTTGAAGTGTTTGCTAAATAGATAAACACTACCCGTTGAATATAATAGCTAAAAAAGGTTTTTCTACCACCAAATATTCATACACTTTTACCTTTTTCACGGTTCTGTTACTCTGCTATTTTGCGTTTTTTTGGCAACCAGATACTATACCTGCCCAGTTGTGGGATGAAAGCCGCCAGCTAGTTACTGCCCACGAAATGCTGCAAAACAACAATTACTTTATTACATATTTTAATGGTGAACCTGATTTATGGAATTCTAAACCCCCTTTGCTTATATGGCTCATAACATTATCATATAAATTATTCGGTTTTAATTTAACTGCCGCCCGGCTGCCCTCCGCTTTTAGTGGCGCTTTGTTATGTTGCTTTTTGTATTTGGTTTTTGCTGCTAAATATAAACGCCCATGGCTGGGTTTACTTGTTGTGGCAATACTATGTTCTACCCCCGGCTATGTAAGCCTACACGTAACGCGCACTGCAGACTATGATGGGCTGCTGGTTTTATTTGTTTTCTTATTTTCTTACCACTTTTACAACTTTGCAGAAACAGGAAAGGGCCGTTATATGTTATATACTGCTTTGTTTTTTGCAGCAGCCATTATGACTAAAGGCATTGCTGCATTGCTTGTAGCGCCTGGTATACTTCTGTACTTAATAATCCAAAAAAAACTGGGTTTTGTTTTGCAAAACAGGTGGTTTTATATTTGGGGTTTTACTGCTTTAGCATTACCTATTTCATATTACCTGTACAGAGAATCACTATCTGTAGGCTACTTAAATGCTATTTCTGCTAACGAGTTGGGCGGGCGGTATAACAATGCCTTGGAGGGTAACAATGGAGAGTGGTATTATTACTTTGTAAATTTTTGGGCCAGGGGGCGATTTTTAGCCGGCATGTTCTTCTATATCCCTTTTACCCTAGTTGCCCTAACATATAGAGGGCCTTATAAAAAGCTATCGCTCTATTCGGTTATAATTACCCTTTGTTACTTCGCAACACTTTCTATATCAAAAACAAAACTTTGGCATTACGATGCGCAGGCCTATCCATTTATGGTTATTACTATTGCTGTTGGCATATATTACAGTATTGGCATTTTAAGTAAGAAAAAAATAGCCGGAAAAGCAGCTATTGCAGCTATTGCATTAGCATTGGGCTACATGGTAATACACGATGGTGTTAATAGTATAAGAGGCATGCTTAGTTATTACTATGGAGATTTGGTGAACTATGGTAATACATTTAGCCAGCTTGAAAAAAACCACCCGAACATAAAAACAGTACGTATTTATTATTGGGTGTATAACAGCTCTGCTTTGTTTTATGAAAAATACTACAGTAGCCGTGGTTTTAAGATAAAAACAGCCGATGTGCCTGATAAAAATTTTGCTGAAAAAAGCCTGTATTCCACCGGCGATACACTAATGATATGCAACACCGCCCAGTTGAATTACATAAAAACACACTATACTACCCAAACAATTACCCAAAACCATGGTTGCGAGGTGTTGGTGCTAAACAGGTTTAATTAGGGCTAAGACTTAAACTATTAACGCTTACTGGGTATGCGGTGATAATAACCCTATCTTTTACTTCTCTTTCTTCCGGGTCCAAACCATAGTAGCCGGGCGGTATTCTTTGTTTTCAATTATGGTAATGGTAACCTCAATAACCGCCTTCTTTTTCCAATTAATAACTACTTTCCTTTCAGGCGAAAAATCGCTGTAAATGGTATTATCATCCTTTATTTTGTACAGCAGGCTAAAATCATTTACGGTAGACCGGTAATACTCATCAGTAACTTTAACAATTACCATATCCGGATTGGCACTAGTGCGGTCTTTCATAACACTATCAGGGTCGGCAACTATTTCTTTCATTACCCATGTGCCCACAAACTTATCTTGGCCATATGCTTTGCCAGCAAACAAAACAGCCAATAAAAATGTAAGGATAAGTAACTTTTTCATTTCCATGTAGTTTACTCTACACTCTCGCCCAGCAAGGTTGCCGCTGTGCAATCGTGTACTTTAACCATTACATAATCGCCGGGCTTGTAGTCTTTTTTAGGGAAGATGATAACCTTGTTTTGGCTGTTGCGCCCGCTTAAATGCTCTTTAGAGCGTTTAGAAAGGCTTTCAACCAATACCTCAAATGTTTTGCCAACGTCTTTCTGGTTGCTGGCAAGGCTCATTTTTTGTTGCAGGTCTACAATCTCAGTTAAGCGGCGGCCTTTAACATCTTCGGGCACATCATCTTTAAACTTACGCTCTGCAAGGGTTTTAGGACGCTCGCTGTACATAAACATGTAGGCAAAATCATACTGCACCCATTCCATTAAGCTAAGGGTATCGGCATGTTCTTCTTCTGTTTCGCTGCAAAAGCCCGCAATAACATCGGTAGATATGGCACAATCAGGCACTATGGTGCGTATGGCGTTTATACGGTCCATATACCACTCGCGGGTGTAGCCGCGGTTCATAATATCAAGCAAGCGGGTGTTACCGCTTTGCACCGGCAAATGGATGTAGTTGCAAATATTGGGGTACTTGGCCATTACATGTAGTACATCATCGCCCATATCTTTTGGGTGAGAGGTTGAAAAGCGCACACGTAACTTAGGGTCTATCAGCGCAACTTTCTCCATCAGCTCGGCAAAGCTGGTAGAGCCTTCCAACTCTTCGGCCGTAGGGTTGTATTTTTTCAATCCGCCGCCTGTCCACAGGTAGCTGTCAACATTTTGGCCAAGCAAAGTAACCTCGCGGTAGCCCAGGTTAAACAGGTCCCGAGCTTCAT
>JAIXUZ010000188.1 GCA_027483285.1 Bacteroidota bacterium | reverse complement strand
ACATCGCTAGGCACAAGGGCATTGCCGTTAAGGCGGTTGTCTGTAGCCGGTACAAGTGCAATAACGTGTACCGGAAGTTTAGCTTTTGCCACCGCGTACATAGTACACATAACAGCCGCTGCACCACCCATATCGCACTTCATGGTCGTCATCCCATCCGATGGTTTAATGCTGATGCCACCGGTATCAAACACCACCCCTTTACCCACCAAAACGTAAGGCTTTTTGTTCTTAGCGTCTTTGGGTTTATACTCCATTATGGTAAAGGTAGGCGGGTCTATACTGCCTTTGTTAACACCCAGCAGGCCGCCCATCTTTAGCGACTCTATCTTAACCTTATTCAGCACCTCGGTTTTAAAACCGGCCTGTTTGCCCATAAGCACAGCAGCTTGCGCAAGCTGCTCGGCGTTAAGGCCAACAAACGGCTCGTTAACAAGGTCGCGTGCCCTAACAACAGCATCCACCACAATATTCAAACGGTCTACTTCGCCTTGAGTTGTTTTCTTGCTGTTTATGGCAATTTTCAACGCTTTGGCAGGTGCCGGTTTGCTTTTGTATTTAGTAAAGGTGTAGCTACCAAGCGCCATCCCTTCGGCATACGCCAGGGCATAGTCGCCACGGTTTTCCATATCCAGTAGTAGCACATCGGCCACCTTATGGTTTTTAAGCGTGCCCAGTAGTTTGTTACCCTCTACGCGGAAAGCTTCCACCGTTTGGTACTCCTCTTTTTTCTTCTCAACTAACTGCACATAAACCCAGCGTTTAAACTGGTTAATAGCCACCAGGCGGGTTTTGCCGTCTTCCAGCTGCTTGCGCAGGTAGCCAAGCTCTTCTTTAGAAAAGCCGAAGCCATCAAACTTTGTTTTACCTGTTGCCAGCAGCACAATGTTGTTTTTTGCGCCGGCTGAAGCGGTTTTTTCTATGGTAATTTTCATAGGTCGACTACTAAATTTGTTTTATAAATGAACGACAAAAGTAATTTAAAAAGGCATTGGCACGGTATATGGATATCACCTGAAAATACCATCTTTGTGACATGATAAAATTACTATGGCTGTTGCCCGCGTTATTGCTTATAAACCGTACGGTAGAATCGCGCTATGTTGATATTGAGCGCGAGCTTAAACGCGCACCCATAGTTACCGAAGCTGTTATTACCGGCTATACCGATAGCACCGTTTTATACAACCCCACCACCACCAATTTTTTGCCCGGCACGCTGAAGTTTCAAAAACTATACCCCATGCCCAAAGTAGCCAACCAGCTGCTTACGGGTTGCAGCCCCACGGTAGGCGATACCGTCCTAATCGTATCAGACACCACCGGCAGTGTTACCCTATTTGCCGAAATTATAAAAGAAGAATACAGGTTTTGGTCGCCGTACTTTACAGGCAGCGTAGCCTACTTTAAATACCACGCCCCTTTTACCCATTTAGAAGGCCGCAAAGAAGAAACCCACCCCGACGGCTCCATCACCGGCTGGGACGGCTGCCTCCTAAAACGCAGCCTTATTGGCAAGTATGCTACGGGGGCAATTACGAATAAGTAACCGATTAGTATTTCCCCTAAATTTGCATACCAAACGCAACACAATACCCCTGCGTTTGTTCAATAGCTGCTATGAACGTTACAGATCTTTTACAACGTGCCCTCAACTTCGAATTCCTATCGATAGAAGAAGGCGTTTACCTATTCCACAACGCCCCAACGGCAGAGCTTGCACACGTAGCCAACGAGCTGCGCAAGGTTAAAAAAACCGATGGCAAAGTAACGTGGATTATAGACCGTAACGTTAACACCACCAACGTATGCATTGCCAACTGCAAGTTTTGCAACTTTTACCGTATTCCGGGGCACGAAGAGAGCTACATTACCTCTATAGCCGAATACAAGCGCAAAATTGACGAAACCTTTAAATACGGCGGCGAACAGCTGCTGCTACAGGGTGGCCACCACCCGGGTTTAAGCCTGAAGTACTATGTCGATTTATTTAAAGAGCTTAAACAACTATACCCAACCCTAAAACTACACGCCTTAGGGCCGCCGGAGGTTGCACACATTACCAAGCTGGAAAAATCTACCCATACCGAGGTGCTAAAAGCCCTGATGGATGCCGGCATGGACAGTATGCCGGGGCCTGGTGCCGAGATATTGAACGACCGTGTGCGCCGCCTTATTTCAAGGGGTAAATGCACCGGCCGCGAGTGGTTAGATGTTATGCGTGCCGCCCACCAACTGGGCCTTACCACCACCGCCACTATGATGTTTGGGCACATAGAAACCATTGAAGAACGCTTTGAACATTTGGTGTGGATTCGCCAGGTGCAGAGCGAGAAGCCCGAGGGCAGCAAAGGCTTTGTGGCTTTTATCCCATGGCCTTTTCAAGATGATGGTACCTTGTTAAAACGCCTTAAAGGCATTACCAATAACGTGTCGGCCGACGAGTACATCCGCATGATAGCCCTTAGCCGTATTATGCTGCCTAATATTGATAACATACAGGCATCGTGGCTAACGGTAGGCCCGCAAACGGCACAAATATGCCTGCACAGCGGCGCTAACGATTTTGGCTCTATTATGATTGAAGAGAACGTGGTATCGGTTGCCGGTGCTCCGTTCCGCTTTACTTCACATGGTATTCAGGAGTCTATCCGCGAAGCCGGTTTTGAACCCCAACTGCGTACCCAACAATATACATATCGCGAGCTTCCACAAATGGAGCAGCAGGTGATAAATTATTAATTATCCTATATTTACTAAACCAATAATTACCGTAAAACATACGTTATGAAAAAATATGTACTTGTGTTATCATTTTTTATATCAACACTTGCAATAGCGCAACCTCCGGTAGATAAGCCTGCAGATAAACCTGAAGAAACGAAAGAAAAGAAAGACGATAAGCCGAAAGAGAAAAAGGATAAAAAACCCCGTACTTTTAGGTTGATTGGAGTAGAGGCAACTAGCGGAAATTTACACTACAATACTGAAAAGGAGTGGAATGTTCCTTCAACTACATCTGATATTTACAGGGGCGTTATTGATGATGGCTCTGTATTTTTCAGCAATTTTGGCGATAACACAAGCACTATCTATAATTCAAACTACAGCCCGCTAATAGATTATTCAACAAGAAAAAATTGGGAAAACCTATCGCGACAAACAGATTTTACTACCAGCTGGGGCTTTGGCAAAAAAGGCGATGTAAACCAAAAGCACGTTATAAAGATTGGTGCGGGCTGGGGCTCTCGTAATTTTAATATTACCGGCTACAATAAACCCCTTTTTCAGCAAACAGACACATTGGGTTACTATTATGTTGGCAACGATACCATTGCCCAAATCAAAGACACTGCTGTTTTTATAAGTACAACGCTTGAAAACACAGTAAAGTGGGCTAATATATCGGTTAGCTATTATTACCGTATACACCCCGAAGAAAAGTTAAGCCTTTCTATTGGGGGCGGTTTTGATGCTATGTTTGGAATATTTAGCACCCTGGGCACCATAGGTCAATACAACCGCAGCAGTGTTTTTGGTCGCTCAGTTTCTTCAGGTGCAGAATGGTCTTATTACGACAATCAAAGTTCTATTTACAAAACCACAAGTATTGGTACTGTTGATGAATCCCGCTTTAAAGCGTTTGGCATCCGCCCTTGGGTTAGCATGCGTGTAGACTACCGTTTAAGCAAAAAAATACCTGTACTTAAAAATATTAACCTGTTTGCCGATGGGCGCTATGGTGTTGAGTATTCTACAATTGGCAAAAAGATGCACAGCAAAGCGCCAAATTACCTGGGCCTTATAATTGGCATAGCCTATAACTTCCGCAAAGGGCTGTAATACACCATTGCTTAAAACTATTTATTCGCTAATTCGCTAATTCGCTAATTGGAGGAATTATCTTTGCCGCATGTTATTTGGTCAGATACCCGGGCAAACAGAAATTAAGCAACACCTTATAAGCACCGTACAAAGCGGGCGTATAAGCCATGCGCGCTTGTTTTTTGGTACCGAGGGGGTAGGGGCGCTGCCCTTGGCTGTTGCCTATGCCCAATACATAAACTGTGAAAATAAACAGCCCGCCGACTCTTGCGGCCACTGCTCATCGTGCCTTAAGTTTGAAAAACTGGCCCACCCCGATTTGCACTTTGTAGTCCCCGTAGCCACCACCAAAAAAGTAACTGGCAAACCCACTACCGACGATTTTATTACCGAGTGGCGCGAGGCTTTTATTGCCAACCCCTTTTTAAGTTTAGATGATTGGCTAAATAAGCTTGATATTGAAAACAAGCAGGTAGCCATAAACGTAGAAGAGAGCCAGAATATCATCAAAAAACTAAGCCTGCGTGCTTACGAAAGTGAGTATAAAATTATGGTGGTTTGGATGATAGAAAAAATGAATGCGGCAGCATCAAACAAGCTGCTAAAGATACTGGAAGAACCACCCGATAAAACCCTGTTTATTTTGGTTTGCGAAAATTCAGACAGTATTTTACCTACCATAATTTCGCGTACGCAGCTATTGAAAATTAAGCCTATAGAAGGGGGTGAAATGGCACAATACCTGGAGTTTTTACATAATATACCCGCCCCGCAGGCAAAAAACATAGCCTTTTTAGCAGGCGGCAGTTACCGCGAAGCACAACGCCTGCTAAACCAGGAAACCGACAGTAATTTCCCTGTTTTTCGCCAGTGGATGAGGGATTGCTATGGCAACAAAGTTCAAAACCTCTATAACTGGGTTGAAGGGTTTGCTAAAGAGGGTCGCGAGGCACAAAAATCGTTTCTTATTTATGCCCTGGGCGTTATCCGCGAGTGTATTATGTTTAATCATTTAGGCGAAGATAAGGTTAAGCTAACGGGTGAGGAACTAACTTTTGTAAAACAGTTTGGCCCTTTTGTTACTAATACAAACGGCCCGCGCATTATTGCCGAACTTAACCGCGCCTGCGAACACGTTGAGCGTAACGCTAACCCAAAGGTGCTTTTTTTAGATATTTCTTTAACTGTTTCTGATTTGCTTAAACAAGTTGCTAAATAAAGCTGTTATCACTTTTGCCAGGTTTTCTTACATCTGTTTTTACCTTGGTCTTATTATTAGTCAAAAAGGATATTTTTTGTAAATAGCTTAATTTCAACATAATAATTATTATTTTTTTTCATTTCGGTTAACTTTTTAATCAAAAAATATTAGTAAACTTGCACTAAATATTATTTTTATGCTTTTTATGAAAAAATTACTGGTTCCCGTATTGTTTTTTGCAGGCATTTTTGGTGCTTCGGCTCAGGTAAATATTGAGAATAATACAATTTCAAACGCAGGTGAGTATTACAGCGGCAGTTGGGGTTCTTTGCAGGTAACTATTGCAGGCGAACCTGTAATTGAAACCATAGGCGGCGGCAATAGCTTTTTTACCCAGGGTTTTGAACAGCCGCAGCTAAAAGGGGTAGGCATCATCAGTCTCCCTACCAATGCCCCAACCATCAACCTATATCCTAACCCTGCAAGTGGCGAGGTAAACATAGCTTTTAACCTGCCTAATGCGGGTAAACTGGCTTTCCGTCTTTTTGATATGGCAGGCCGAGAAATTGGTGGTTATGCTAAGAACACCCAAAATGGCCAGCAAACCGAGGTGATGAACCTTGATAATGTAAGCCAGGGTCTTTACATGCTAAATATAATATTTGATGCTGCTGACAACACCAAATCGTTTAGTGTTGTAAAACGCATTGAAATAATCAAGTAAGCATAGTTCATTTTCATATTACAATTTTTAACCATACACACACAACAAATGAAAATTATTACTAAGACACTTAAAGCCTTAGCTGTATTTATGTTGTTAGGTTTTGCGGTTCAGGCACAGGCCCCGCAAAAATTCAACTACCAGGCTATAGCGCGCAATCAGGGAGGTGCCGAGTTAACGGGCCAAGCCCTTGGTATCCGCGTAAGCATTCTTGATGGTTCTCCCGGTGGCACTATTGTTTACCAGGAAACTCACACTAAAACCACTAATAACTTTGGCCTTTTTAACCTTGAAGTAGGCGAGGGCACTGTTGTTAGCGGCTCATTTGCCAATATTGGCTGGGGCAGTGGCCCTAAATACATTAAAACAGAGATTGACCCTGCAGGTGGTAACGTTTATACTGTTGCAGGAACAAGCCAGCTTATCAGCGTACCATACGCTATTTATGCAGGTAACTCTGGTGGTGGTAGCCAGGGCCCAACAGGTCCACAAGGCCCACAAGGTCCTAACGGTACAAACGGTGCTAACGGCGCTGTAGGCCCAACAGGTCCACAGGGTATACAAGGCCCACAAGGTTCTACAGGTTCAGTAGGCCCACAAGGCCCAGCTGGTGCTCAAGGTCCAGCAGGTCCACAAGGCCCTGCGGGTGCTGATGGTGCAGTTGGCCCACAAGGCCCTGCGGGTGCTGATGGCGCAGTTGGTCCACAAGGTCCTGCCGGTGCAGTAGGCCCACAAGGCCCTGCGGGTGCTGATGGTGCAGTTGGTCCACAAGGCCCTGCTGGTGCAGTTGGCCCTCAAGGTCCTGCCGGTGCTGATGGTGCAGTTGGCCCACAAGGCCCAGCTGGTGTTGATGGTGCAGTTGGCCCTCAAGGTCCTGCCGGTGCCGATGGTGCTGATGGCCCTCAAGGTCCTGCCGGTGCCGATGGTGCTGATGGCCCAACAGGCCCTACAGGTATATTACAAGATGGTGACTCAGCCGGCGATACCCCTTATTGGAATGGCTCAGCATGGGTAACAACCAGCAGCAATATTTTTAATAATGGCGCCAACGTTGGCATAGGTACAACTACCCCTGCAAGCAAACTAGGCATAGCAGGTAACCTTTCAATAGGTCAAAACTTTGCAAACGCTGCTGCCCCTGCCAATGGTTTAATGGTTGAAGGCTTTGTTAAAGTAAACGCAATTAACCCACTTACTCCTGCTGCAAACCGCGGTGCAAATACTTCAAATGTATATGTAGAACGCACAGCAAGCAATTTTGGTGCAGGCTATTCTAATATTTTCGCCTTCCGCGAGGGTTCTTCTAACGCTGCCGATGGTGGCACAAGTTGGGCTGTTCGTGCTGTTGATGCAGCAGTAAAAGGCTACTCATTCAATGGTAATAATTATACTGCCGGTGTATACGGTGCCAACTTTGGTACATATGCCAACAGTGCAGGTGTTGTAGGCCGTTTAAACTTAGGTGACAATGGTAACCCTACCCTTGCATTTGTAGCGTATAAAGATGCACAAGACAATTACTGGGGTTTCCACACCCGCAATAACGTATTGTT
>JAIXUZ010000286.1 GCA_027483285.1 Bacteroidota bacterium | reverse complement strand
CCATCGGTGCGCTTAGATGACCAATCGCAAACGGTGCTTACCAACTACCGCTGGCCGGGTAATATTCGCCAGCTAAAAAACGTAGCCGAACAGGTATCGATACTGGAGAAAGAGCGCAACGTTACTGCCGATGTACTGATAAAATATTTGCCCGATAACAACGTTAGCAACCTGCCTGCTTTGTATAAGCCGGAGGGTGCACAGGCCGACTTATCGGAAAGGGAGATATTGTACAAGGTGTTGTTTGATATGAAGCGCGACATTGCCGACCTGCGCAAGGTAGTAGCCGACTTATTGCAAAACGGCAACGCGAATGTAGAATACCAAAAAGATAGCGCTGCGTTGCTACACCAACTGCATGATGAGATTGAGCCTATGGCGCACAACAACGCCCTGGAGATAATGCCCCAACGCCAGCCGCAGCCGGTTAGTTACAACAACCCGATGCAGCAGCCTAAGGAGATTGAGGTAGAATCACTATCATTACAAGAGCGTGAGCTGGAACTGATAAAGCGTGCACTGGATAAAAATAAAGGCCGCCGCCGCAATGCCGCTAAAGAACTGGGCATATCAGAACGTACATTGTACAGGAAGATAAAGGAATATAATTTGGAATAGGTGATACCACCCCCTGCCCCCTCCTAAGATAGGAGGGGGTGAAAAAGCCACAAAGATGAAGTTTGGTAGCCAACTGCATAACCTGCCTGAAATGAAAAAATTTAGGCGCGAACTTAGAAATAAGCCAACGCCAGCAGAGCAGCTTCTGTGGAATGAATTGAAATGGAAAAAGTTAAAAGGATATAAGTTTAGGAGGCAACATAGCGTAGGGAATTATATATTAGATTTTTACTGTGCTGAATATATGTTGGCAATAGAGTTGGATGGAGCACATCATTTAGAAAAAGAGGAAGTGATTTATGATAATGCCCGAACTGAATTTTTAAATGAATTAAATATTAAAGTTATTCGCTTTAGAAATTTTGAGGTGGAGAACGACATAAGGAGAGTATTAGAAGACATTTTAAAGGTAATTAACACATAGAAAATATTTCCCCCGCCTAATTTAGGAGGGGGTGTCAAGACGAAAGTCTTGACGGGGGTGGTTAAAACAGATGAAAAACGTACTGTACATATTAATTTTTGTGGTGCTGGCGGGCGTAAGCTGCAAGCCTACCATATCGTTTACGGGGGGCTCTACAGGTGCGGCTAAGTCGGTATCTATAAAAACCTTTACCAACAATGCTACCATTGTGCAGCCTACATTAGCCCAGGCGTTTACCGAGGCTATGAAAGACCTTTTTGTATCGCAAACGCGCTTATCATTACTACCTGCAGATGGCGATTTACAGTTTGAAGGGTACATATCGGCTTACAATGTTGCACCGGTGGCGGTAACAGGAAACCAAACCGCCGCGCTAAACAGGCTCACCATAACGGTGCAGGTAAAATTTGAAAACAAGCTGGACGATACCAAAAATTTTGAGCAGTCGTTCTCGCGCTTTGCCGATTGGCAGTCGAGTGTGCCCTTAAATGCAGTAGAATCTGACTTGATAAAAGACATCAACAGCCAATTGGTGCAGGATATATTTAACAAGGCCGTAATAAACTGGTAAATTGAAAAAAGACGACTTTATAGCGTTGGTTAAAAACCCCGCGTTGGCCACGGCCGATGAACTGCCCCTTTTGCGGGAGGTAGAGCGTGGTTACCCCTATTTTCAGTCGGTAAAGGTGCTGTTGGTTAAAGCCCTGCACTATGAGGGCGATATTGCCTTTGACAAGACCCTTAAGCGTGTGGCAGCTACCATACCCGACCGCAGGAGGTTGTTTGAGGTGATACACCCCGATGAGAGCGCAGAGCGGAGAGTAGAGAAAGAAGAGGTTAGTAAGGAGAGAGAAGAGAAGAGAGAGGAGAGTAAGCAGGAGATTGAAGAAGCACTGCTTGTTGAACCCCCTGCAATAGTTGAAGAACCTTTGGTAGAAACACCGACGGTTGTGGAGCAACTTGTTGCTGAGGAAAAACCTGTAAAGCCTGTTGCAGAAGAGCCAAGGGTAACAGCTATTAAGCCTATCATTATTAGCGAGGAGAGGGAGTTAAAAAGCGAGAATGAGATTGGAGAGCGGAGGGAAGAGATTCCAGTGATGGAAGAGACTGTGGCAGAAGAAGTAAAACCGGAGCCTGTGGTAGAAGATAACCTTCCTGCTTTTGTACCTGAGATTGACTATTTGAGCCTGTTGGCAAGCGAACCTGCCAAAGAACAACAGCCGTTACTAGAATCTATTGTTGAGACAGAAGAAGAGCTTGTAATTGCTGAAGAAGCCGCAAAAGTAGTGGTGGAGGTGAAGCCAGTAGAGGTACCGCCAAGTAACCTTTCGTTTGGCGGCTGGCTGCATTTTATAAAAGACCATACCGTGCCCCAGGCCGAAGCGATAACCAAAGAACAAAAGGTAGAGGCAGAAAAGCCCGACCCTAACGAGCTGATAAATAAGTTTATAGCTGCAGAACCACGCATAGTTCCGCAAAAGGCAGAGTTCTTTTCGCCTGCCAACGCATCCAGAAAAAGCATGATGGATGATGAGGAAATTGTGAGCGAAACCCTGGCCAAAGTGTATGCCGCCCAAGGCAATATACCCAAGGCAATACGCATTTACGAAAAATTAAGCTTGCTAAATCCCGAAAAAAGCACTTACTTTGCCGCCCAAATTGAATTTTTGAAACAAAAAGAGAGTTAAAAATAATTTACAAAATGGCTTCAATTTTAACAGTACTTATACTTATAATCTGCATCCTGCTAATATTAGTAGTGTTGGTGCAAAACTCTAAAGGTGGTGGTTTAGCTTCGGGTTTCCAGGCTACCAGCCAACAGTTTGGCGCACGCCGCACATCTGACTTTTTAGAAAAAGCAACCTGGGGCTTAGCTTCGGGCCTTATCGTTTTAGCTATTATGGCTTCGGTAATTGGTACTACCGGTAGCAGCGCTAAAAAAGAATCGTTAGCTAAAGATGGTGCTGCTGAAACTGATGTTCCTGCTGCCCCTGCAGAAGCTCCGGCAACCCCTCCAACAAAATAAGGCTGCCAAACTGACAAACCAATGTACACGGTTTGTCACGCTTTTTGAAAAATTGTCTTAAAAAGATATAGATACAACGGTTGGCACATTTTGTGCCAACCGTTTGTTGTTTTATAACAATAAGTATAACCATACATCAAAACAATACGAATATGTCAAACGTAAACATTCAACCCCTGGCCGACCGTGTGCTGGTTGAGCCTGCAGCCGCTGAAGAGAAAACAGCCAGCGGCCTGTACATTCCTGATACTGCTAAAGAAAAACCACAACACGGTGTTGTAATTGCCGTTGGTAACGGTAAAAAAGACGAGCCTTTAACTGTTAAGGCCGGCGACAAAATACTTTACGGTAAATACTCGGGTACTGAGATTACTGTAGACGGTAAAGACTATTTAATAATGCGCGAATCTGATATTTTCGCTATCGTTTAATTATCAAAAAATATTCATTAATAACTAATAAACGCTAAGAAAATGGCTAAAGATATCACCTTCAACCTGGAAGCACGCGACGCTTTAAAACGCGGTGTGGACATACTGGCTAACGCCGTAAAAGTAACGTTGGGCCCTAAAGGACGTAACGTAATTATTGATAAAAAATACGGTTCGCCATCTATTACTAAAGATGGTGTAACGGTTGCTAAAGAAATTGAGCTGGCCAACCCTGTTGAGAACATGGGCGCGCAAATGCTTAAAGAAGTAGCCTCTAAAACTGCTGATATTGCCGGCGACGGTACTACTACCGCTACTGTATTGGCACAAGCTATTGTTACTGCAGGCTTAAAAAACGTAGCCGCAGGCGCTAACCCTATGGATTTGAAACGCGGTATTGACAAAGCTGTTGAGGCTGTTGTTGGCGCGTTGGCAAAAATGTCGCAAAAAGTAGGCGATGATTACGATAAAATTGAGCAGGTAGGTACTATATCAGCCAATAACGACCCTTTCATTGGTAAGCTTATTGCCGATGCTATGCGTAAAGTAAAGAAAGAAGGCGTTATTACTGTAGAAGAGGCTAAAGGCACTGAAACTACTGTAGAGGTGGTAGAAGGTATGCAGTTTGACCGTGGCTACAGCTCGGCGTATTTTGTTACTAACCCTGACAAAATGCAAGCTGAA
Source organism: Bacteroidota bacterium (assembly GCA_027483285.1). GTDB lineage: Bacteria > Bacteroidota > Bacteroidia > CAMBQF01 > CAMBQF01 > CAMBQF01. The sequence goes on along the minus strand of JAIXUZ010000286.1, from coordinate 1,267 downwards.
CTGGATAACCCATACATCTTAATCTACGACAAGAAAATCTCTACAATGAAAGAGATTCTGCCTGTGTTAGAGAAAGTTGCACAAAGCGGCCGCCCATTGTTAATCATCTCTGAAGATTTGGAAGGCGAAGCCCTTGCTACCTTGGTGGTAAACAAAATTCGTGGCTCGCTGAAAGTTGCTGCCGTTAAAGCCCCTGGCTTTGGCGACCGCCGCAAAGCAATGCTTGAAGATATTGCCATACTAACTGGTGGTACATTAATATCAGAAGAGCGCGGCTTTAAACTAGAAAGTGCCGACCTATCGTACCTTGGCCATGCTGAGAAAGTAACTATTGACAAAGACAACACGACCATTATTGGTGGTGCTGGTGCTAAAGACGATATTACTGCACGCGTAGGTCAGATTAAGGCCCAGATAGAAAACACTACCAGCGATTACGACCGCGAAAAACTACAGGAACGCCTTGCCAAACTATCGGGCGGTGTGGCTGTACTTTACGTAGGTGCCGCTACCGAGGTAGAAATGAAAGAGAAAAAAGACCGTGTTGACGATGCGTTACACGCTACCCGCGCTGCCGTTGAAGAAGGCATTGTCCCGGGAGGTGGTGTTGCTTACATCCGTGCGCAAGAGTCTTTAGAAACACTAAAAGGCATAAACGAAGATGAGAACTACGGTATTGCTATTGTTAAGCGTGCTATTGAAGAGCCTATCCGCCAGATTGTGGCTAACGCCGGTGGCGAAGGTTCTATTATAGTGCAAAAAATACGCGAAGGCAAAGCCGACTTTGGTTACAACGCCCGTACCGAGGTGTTTGAAAACCTATACGCCGCAGGTGTTATAGACCCAACTAAGGTTAGCCGCGTAGCGTTAGAAAATGCTGCTTCTATTGCCGGTATGTTACTTACTACAGAGTGTGTACTTGCCGACATTAAAGAAGAAGGCCCTGCAATGCCACCTATGGGCGGCGGCGGAATGGGCGGCATGATGTAAGCCGAATGCAAAATTCATAATGCAAAGCCCCTTTTTAGGGGCTTTGTTGTTTTTAGGTGTTGGTATTTTTTGCGCAAACTGTTTATAAATTGCTAAAAAGCAGAGCTATTGCAGAATTGTTTTTTGAAAATATTCTATACTTTTGAAGCATGAAATTTGAAGTAGGAGACAAGGTAATTAATACCATTACCAAACAAGCTTACACGGTTGTAGCTACCGATGAGGCCCCATATGTAACGTTAGAACCAGCAAACAAATCTGTAGACACCAGCGATGG
>JAIXUZ010000368.1 GCA_027483285.1 Bacteroidota bacterium | reverse complement strand
TATCATAAACGCTATTAAGCCGAATTTTTTTCTGCGTGCCATTTTTAGTTGTCAGTTTGTAGTTGGCAGTTTGTAGTTATTAAAATAAAAAACCCTTCCGTTTAATTAAAAATAGAAGGGCTGTATTGTAAGCATCCCCTTTCAGGGTGAGGGGGGTGGGGTCAAATTAGCGTAAGAACAACATCTCGCGATATTTTGGCAATGGCCATAGGCTGTCTTCAACAACAGATTCCAATGCATCAATATTCTCGCGGATAGCTTCAAAGTAAGGCTTCACCTTATCGCAGTAAGCAGCAGCTTGTTTGTGCGCATCAGCCAGTTTATCAGTCTTTTCGCGCTCTTTAACCATCGCATCAATATTAGTTTTAGCTGCGTTAATGTGGTTAGCCATCTTCTCGATTAACTGCAACTGGGCAGCGGCAAGGGTTTTACCTTTTGATGGGCCAAACACATCTAATAAACCAGATGCGTTGTTCAACAAATCGCTTTGGTAAGAAAGTGCAGCCGGAAGTATTTGGTTAAGTGCAAGGTCTTCTATAACAAGGCTTTCAATGTTTATCGCTTTTACGTATTGCTCAAGGCTGATTTCGAAACGGGCTTCAAGCTCGCGCTCAGAAATAATGCCCAGTGATGTAAATAATTTTTTAGACTCTTTACTTACGTAAGCATCTAGTGCCGGAGGCGTAGTTTTATGGTTAGACAAGCCACGTTTTTTGGCTTCTTTCACCCACTCATCGCCGTAGCCATTGCCTTCAAAACGGATTGCTTTGGTGGCTACAATATAATCGCGCAAAACATGTAGGATAGCCTCGTCTTTATCGTATTTCTTCTTCGCCATTAACGAGTCTACATCCTTTTTAAACTGGATAAGCTGGTTGGCAACAATGGTGTTTAACACCATCATAGATGCTGAACAGTTGGCTGAAGAACCTACCGCGCGGAACTCGAATTTATTGCCGGTAAAAGCAAACGGAGAGGTACGGTTACGGTCGGTATTGTCTAGTATAATCTGTGGAATTTTACCAATGTTCAATTTAACGTCGGTTTTAGCCTCAGGAGTCATTTTACCGTCTTTCACTTTTTTCTCAATATCATCTAAAACACCTGATAGTTGAGTACCTAAGAATACAGAAATAATAGCAGGAGGAGCCTCGTTAGCGCCTAAACGGTGGTCGTTACCTGCACTGGCAATAGCGGCGCGCAATAAATCGGCGTGGTTATGTACCGCAGCAATGGTATTAATAAAAAAGGTTAAAAACTGAAGGTTGGTTTTAGGGGTTTTGCCTGGGCTTAACAGGTTTTTACCTGTGTTGGTAGCCATACTCCAGTTGTTGTGTTTGCCGCTGCCATTTACGCCTGCAAAAGGTTTCTCGTGCAATAACACTTTAAGGTGGTGGCGGCGGGCAATTTTCTCCATCAAATCCATAAGCAACTGGTTATGGTCAATGGCAAGGTTCATTTCTTCAAAAACAGGAGCAAGCTCAAACTGGCCAGGGGCAACCTCGTTGTGGCGGGTTTTAACCGGTATGCCAAGTTTCCACGATTCGGTTTCAAGGTCTTGCATAAAGCCTGCAACTCTGTCGGGGATAGAACCAAAGTAATGGTCTTCTAACTGCTGACCTTTAGCTGGCGAATCGCCAAACAAGGTGCGGCCTGTCATCATCAGGTCAGGGCGGGCATAGTAAAAGCCAAGGTCAATTAAAAAATACTCCTGCTCCCAGCCAAGGGTAGCAACCACTTTGGTTACGTTTTTATCAAAGTACTGGCAAACCTCAACAGCAGCTTTATCTAAAGCGGCATGTGCATTTAGCAATGGCGTTTTGTAGTCTAACGCCTCGCCGGTGTACGATACAAATATGGTGGGGATACAAAGGGTTGCATTAATAATAAATGCCGGCGATGTAGGATCCCAGGCGGTGTAGCCGCGGGCTTCAAATGTATTACGTATACCACCGTTAGGAAAGCTCGATGCATCGGGCTCCTGCTGAACCAACTGGCCACCTTCAAATTTTTCTATAGCTTTACCACCATCAAGCGGAGTAAAAAAAGCATCGTGCTTTTCAGCAGTAGCACCTGTTAATGGTTGAAACCAATGTGTGTAGTGCGATGCACCTTTGGCTAAAGCCCAGGCTTTCATACCGGCAGCTACTAAGTCGGCAACACCACGGTCAATCTGCGTACCGTAGGTAATAGCATTTTGCACTGCGTTAAAAGCTTCTTCAGCAAGGTACTCGCGCATGGCATCGCGGCCAAAAACATTTGTACCAAAGTATTCTGATGTTTTTTGAGGCTCGGCAAGCGAAGATGATGCTGGCCTGTTTAACAAATCCTGAAGGGCTGATGTGCGTAAAAAGCTCATTTTTATATTTATTTTGGGGATTAGGGGGTAATTTTATGGGGTCAAAGGTACAAAAAGTATACTTTTCTACAACTTACCCCCTAAAATTTAACATCCCTAATAAAAAAAGTATCATTTTAACCCTGAAACTTATTCCACTTATTACTTACGGATGACAAATGCTTAAAAAATATAACCAAAAATTAATGCTGTATTGCCCTGAAATTGCTATCTTTACAAACCTTATACTTTTTTATAGCATATGAAACGGGATTTTTTCCGCTTACTGGTAAGTGTAGTCTTTTGGTTGTTATCCCTTAGCTTGCAGGCTCAGGCCCCACCGCAGGGCATTAATTACCAGGCTGTTGCCCGCGACAATCAGGGGTTTATAATTGCCAACCAGCAAATGATTGTCCAATTGCAGATATTAGACCCTGCATTAGCTATTGAATATGAAGAAACCCATAGCGGCATTACCACCAACCAGTTTGGTTTATTTAACCTTGTTATAGGGCAAGGTACCCCCACTGGCAATGGCAGTTCGCCAACATTTCCCGGCATCAACTGGGGTTCGGGCAATCATTATGTAAACATAAGAGTTGATATAGGTAGTGGATTTATCAATATGGGCACCATGCAATTATGGTCGGTACCATATGCATTATATTCGGCACAATCGGGCACAGGCGGACCAACAGGCCCAACAGGTCCAACAGGAGCCGGCGCAACTGGCCCTACGGGCCCGGCAGGCGCACAAGGTGCAAATGGTATAAATGGTGCAAACGGTAATAATGGGCTAAACGGCCTAAATGGAATTGACGGTGCTACAGGACCAATTGGTCCAACAGGCCCTGCTGGAGCTGATGGCGCACAGGGAACACCCGGGCCGGCAGGTGCTACAGGTCCGACAGGAAATAATGGTATTAATGGATTACCGGGGGCTACTGGACCTACAGGCGTTGGAATTACTGGTCCGACAGGAAATAATGGTATTGATGGATTACCTGGAGCTACTGGACCTACAGGTGTTGGTGTGACTGGTCCTACAGGACCATCAGGCTCAAATGGTTTAGCAGGGGCTACAGGCCCAACAGGCGCAGGTGTCACCGGCCCAACAGGAAATAACGGTATTGATGGATTACCTGGAGCTACTGGTCCTACCGGAATTGGAATTACTGGTCCGACTGGTGCTGGTGTAACAGGACCAACAGGACCTTCAGGCGCCGATGGAGCACCAGGTACGCAAGGACCTGCAGGTGCAACAGGCCCAACAGGCGCAGGTGTCACCGGCCCAACAGGAAATAACGGTATTAATGGATTACCGGGAGCTACCGGACCTACAGGTTTTGGTGTGACTGGCCCTACAGGTGCTGGTGTAACAGGACCAACAGGCGCCGATGGAGTACCCGGAATAACTGGACCAGCCGGCGCTACAGGACCTACTGGCGCAGGTGTCACCGGCCCGACAGGTCCATCAGGTACAAATGGTTTAGCAGGAGCTACTGGACCTACAGGCGTTGGAATTACTGGTCCGACAGGTGCTGGCGTAACAGGCCCAACAGGAAATAATGGTATTGATGGATTACCGGGAGCTACTGGACCTACAGGTATTGGTGTAACTGGCCCTACTGGACCGTCAGGTGCAAACGGTTTAGCAGGAGCAACTGGCCCAACAGGAAATAACGGTATTGATGGATTACCTGGAGCTACCGGACCTACAGGAGTAGGAATTACTGGTCCAACTGGTGCTGGTGTAACAGGACCAACAGGAAATAATGGTATTGATGGATTACCAGGGGCTACCGGACCTACGGGTGTTGGAATTACTGGTCCGACTGGTGCTGGTGTAACCGGACCAACAGGAAATAATGGTATTGATGGATTACCAGGGGCTACCGGACCTACAGGTATTGGTGTGACTGGTCCTACAGGTCCATCAGGTACAAACGGTTTAGCAGGGGCTACTGGTCCAACAGGAAATAACGGTATTGATGGATTGCCGGGGGCTACTGGACCTACAGGTGTTGGTGTAACTGGCCCTACAGGTGCTGGCGTAACAGGACC
>JAIXUZ010000192.1 GCA_027483285.1 Bacteroidota bacterium | reverse complement strand
GCCTCAGGGGCTTTGGTTAACGAGTCGGTAACTACGCCCTTTATGCTGCCTGTATTTTGGGCAGATACTAAGAGTGAACTAAACAACAGAAAAACTAAAAATGCATTTTTCATAGCTTAAATATAGCTGATTTACATAAAACTTAACCACTTTGCCACACGCCACTTTGCCACTTGCAAAAGTAAAACCCCGCCATGTAAACACAGCAGGGCCTTACCAACAACACTTTGGCTAACAGGAATAAAGGTTTTGAATATTATCTAAAACTTTTGGTGGTAATAAGCACCACACCGCTTGTTGTATCTCCGTATTTGGCAGGCAGGCCACCGCTAATAACGGTAATCTCTTCAATGCCTGTTTGGGGTATGTTTAGCTCGCCAATTATCTTAACACCATCTACATAATATTGAGTGGCATCGGGGCGGCTTCCGGCAATGCTTAGTTCTTTACCTGCACGGTCTACGGGTTTTACTGTAGGCACATAAGCAATAAGGTTAGCGTTAATATCTCGGCCCGTACCATTGCGTATTATATCTATTGCGGGGATAGAAACAACACCTGGGTCTTTGCGCATGTCGATAGGCTTATATTCGCCTGCCTTAACCACTACTGTACCAGTAGAAACACCCGCCATCATGGCTTGATCTAAAAAGTACATACCTTCTGCACTTACAGGTATGCCCTGTATTTCTTTAGGCTTGGTGCCAAAGTAGGTAAATGCTACATTATATGTACCGGGGTTTAAAGGCTTAATAGAGTAAAAGCCTGTAGCATCGGTAAGGGTTACTTTAGGGTTGCCCCTGTCTATTACAGATACGGTAACACCATCTATCGGTGCTCCTGTAATACTGTCGGTAACATAGCCCCGTATTTCGCCGGTTTGGGCGGTGGCGTTAAATGCAATAAAGGTTATTAATAGTAACCCAAGTGCGCGGAAATTTTTTAGTGCTTTCATGGCGAGTGATATTTGTTATGATAAAATTAGTTTACCACAACGGCTATTAAAAAAACAAAAAACAGCACTTGTCGGAAAAAACAATACACTGCACTTTATGTTATACTTTTGCCTTTATAAAAGCCGGACACTATGCTGGAAAAAAGTTTCACATCTCGCATTGCCATGCTGGGCAGTTATTTCTTAACTGCTTTGGTAATATTGGCTGTTACTATTTTTATTGAACGTATAATTAGCTACATACTTACCCGTTTTGTAGGCAAAGCCATTAAAAAAATTGGCGCTGCGCCCACCAATTTTGTCTTCTTCAGCTACCTGGTATCGGGCTTTATTTACATCTGCGGTATAATAGTAGCCATATATAGCATACCACCGTTAAAAAACGTTGCTTTCTCGTTATTCGCCGGGGCGGGTATATTGGCTGCCATTATCGGTTTCGCGTCGCAGCAGGCTATTTCTAACGTCATCAGCGGCATATTTTTGGTTATATCAAAACCCTTTAAAGTAGGCGACCGAGTTGACATTGGCGTACTGTACGAGGGCTATGTAGAAGACATTACCTTGCGCCACACTGTTATTCGCAATTTCGAGAACCGCAAAATCATTATCCCCAACTCTATCATCAACTCTGAGTACATCATAAACTCTTCTGTTGATAAGGATATGATATGCCGACATATTGAGTTCAATATCGCTTATACAAGCAGTATCGACCTTGCTATGGATATTATACGCGACGAAGCCGAAAAGCACCCTGAAACTAAAGATAACCGAACAGAAGAAGAAAAGGCAATGGGTATGCCGCAGGTTGACATTCGTATTGTTGAACTGGGCGAATACTATGTTAAGCTTCGTGCCTGGGTATGGGCTTACGACTCATTATCATCATTCCATATCTATACCGATATGCGTAAAACCGTTAAAGAGCGCTTTGAACGCGAAGGCATCGAAATCCCAATCCCTATGCGGAAGATTATAGAATAAAGAATAACATTCTTTATCTTTTTATCTCTTTAATTTTTTAATTATAGAATATACAACTTCTGCCCTATCTTAATATCAGCAGGGCCTTTAAGGGTCGGGTTGGCTTTGATAATCCTGTCCTGGTTAGTATTGTATTTCTTGGCTATGTTAAACAACAAGTCGCCCGATTTTACGGTGTAGATACCTTTCACCTTCACCTTTATCTTCTGGCCTTCTTTCAACTGTGCATCGCTGCTTAAACCGTTGCCCGACAGTAACCCAGCTTTGGTAGTGCCAAAACGGTCGGCAAGGCCAGTAAGGCTTTCACCTTTCTTCACGGTATACATAAGGGTAGAGTCGCCACCTGTTTCAACCACCGTGGCTGGAGGCACATCTGCCGGCGGGGCAACCACAGCCGCAGGCCTGGCAGTATCTTTAGGCACAGCGGTAGTGGTGCTGTCAATTTTCACAGGCGCTTTTTTAGCCGTATCGGCAACTGCCTCGCCGTTATAGTCAGTAAAATCAATATCAGCCAACTGCAGGGCAAAGCTGCCCATCACAATCAAAAACAATATCGCCGATGCCCAAAACTGGAAGTTCTTGCTCTTTATTAACTTAACAAAACCGCTTTGCTTGCCCTCTTCTTTAGGCTCTTTAGCGGCAGGCTTTTGCTCCACCTGCTCAGCAATAGGCTTGGTCTTCTTATTATCTATTTCAGGATTAGTCTTCTTTTTAATATCAGGGGCCGGCGGTGTAACAACCGTGTTGGTAGTAGCACCCACTACAATAGGCGTGTTGGTAAACGTTACCACCTGCACCGTAATATTGTCAGGCCCGCCATTTGTGTTGGCAATTTCTACTAGCTTAACGGCCTTTTGCTGGCTGCTCGCCTTGGCAACGCCCAATATCTGTTCAATCTCAGCTTCGCTAACGGCATTGGTTAAGCCGTCAGAGCACATCAGTATAATATCGTTCTGTATAGTAGTGTAAGCATGCTCATACACCTCCACAGCCACATCGGCATGTACACCAAGGGCTGCCATCAACTCGTTACGGCGAGGGTGTGTCAGGGCCTCCTCTTCGGTAATAGAACCCTCATCAATCAACCGCTGAACAAACGAATGGTCGTTGGTCAACCTCCTCAACCCGTCAAACGATTGTAAGTACATTCT
>JAIXUZ010000289.1 GCA_027483285.1 Bacteroidota bacterium | reverse complement strand
GTTCTTTAAACTCAGGGTGATTACGCATCATATCCAAGCGCTTAAGAGCGCCAATAACCATAGGCATTGGCAGGGCTTTAGCGTAAATCTGGCTGCGCATATTGTAGCGGAAATAATCGATAATACCTTTATCAGAAGCTAAGAAGCCACCCACACCAGCAAACGATTTGGCAAAAGTGCCAAAGTACACATCAATCTGGTCTTGTACCCCTTGCTCTTCACCCGTTCCTGCACCGGTTTTACCCATAGTGCCAAGGCCGTGGGCATCGTCAACCAACAAACGGAATTTGAATTTCTTTTTAAGCTCAACAATCTCTTTCAGTTTGCCCTGGTCGCCGCGCATACCAAACACGCCCTCGGTAATAACCAAAATGGCACCGCCTGTTTCTTCAACAAGCTTGGTTGCACGTTCCAGTTGCTTCTCGCAGTTGGCAATATCGTTATGTGGGAAAACAAAGCGTTTGCCCATATGAAGGCGCACGCCGTCAATAATACAGGCGTGGCTTTCAGAATCGTAAACAATAACATCGTGGCGGTCTACCAAAGCATCAATAGCTGATACCATAGCCTGGTAACCGAAGTTAATCAGCAAGGCATCTTCTTTACTAACAAAAGCAGCTATTTCGCGCTCAAATTGTTCATGGAAATCTGTATTACCACTCATCATACGGGCACCCATAGGGTAACCCATACCGTATTGGGCGGCAGCTTCGGCATCGGTTTTGCGAATTTCGGGGTGGTTAGCTAAACCAAGGTAGTTATTAAGGCTCCAGTTTAAACGCTCGCGACCACGGAACTGCATGCGTGGGCCAATTTCGCCCGATAGTTTTGGGAATGTATAGTAATGGTGGGCTTCTTTGGCATGCATGCCTAGCGGACCCATATTGGCTTTTACTTTGTCAAATAAATCTTTCATTCTTAATATAAATTAATGTGAAGCAAAAATACGGCATTTTTGCAAATAAGCCAACCAGCTTATTTGCAACGAATTCATAATGCAAAATTCATAATGCAGAATGGAGATAAACTCGCCACTCGACCCATACCACTCAGCCTTTAAATAGCCTTCATCCGGTTATTTTTCGGGTTATGCTCTAATTCGGCAAGGCCCAGTTCTTCCATAACTGCTGGAATGTACATGCCAAAGCGGCCACGAAAGCCTTTCTTTAAACCATACCATCCACCTACAGGGTTACTTTCGTTGCGGCCCCAAGCTTCTACCGTACCCTCTTTAGCAGGTTTTTGCTCATCGGCGCTGCCAAGCTCCATCCAATCGCCATGGGCTTTAAGCATAGCGTGTAAATCGGCTAAGGCCTGATAGTTATAATGAAGGACGGTTTTGCCCACGGTGCAAACAATAATATCCTTACCGTCTTTGGTGTCCTTATACATTTCGTATTCCGATGTTCCCGGAGGGGTTTTTAATTTCCAGGGATCTTCTTTGGTGCCTTTTGCCATGGTTTTATTGTTTTTTAAAGCTGCAAAAAATAAAGTTTTGTGTGGTGTTGAAAGGAGTAGTATGATCTTCAGTTATACACTCAATTCTCTCAAATCCCTTAAAAGTATTTTCCAGTTTATCTTCGCTGTATTGGGTAATATCTAACCCGCTGCATTTTTTAGGGCCATTTTCAGAGAATGTACCAATGGCAATATAGCCTGTAACCCAATTTGAAGCCCTGTTTACATAGTTGGTAATTTGCTCAGGGGTGGTAAGGAAGTGAAAAGCAGCCCTGTCATGCCACACAACATATTGTTCAGTAGGCTCAAATGCAGTTATATCGGTTTCAATCCATTTTACGTTATTGGCTTTAGTACCTAAGCGTTTTTTAGCCCTTTCCAGCGCTTCGCCCGAAATATCAAGCACTGTTATATTGGTATAGCCATCGGATAATAAAAAATCAACTAACTTACTATCTCCGCCACCAACATCAATAATAGCAGCAGATTTATCCAGGTTAAAACTATTTATTATTTTAAGTGATGTAGCCGGTACCTCCTGTGTCCAGCTTACTTCGTTGGGTTGCTTGGTGCTGTATACATTCTCCCAATGGTTCTTTCTTTCGTCTGTTATCATCTATTAAATATAAGCTGTCCTATGTCTTTTTATCTGTTTATTTTCATTTTTTTATCCTATTTGCCCGCTAACGCGGTTGTAGACCTTTTCCAGTTGCAGGGGGCGCGCTTTGCCCAGTCGCATCCGTTTGGCGGTAATGGTTTCTTTACAGCCCAGCTGGGTTAAATATTCATGTACATAGATATTTATCAGAGGGATGATAGTAAGCCCTGTAGTTTTAAGGCGGAGTTTGACAAAATTTAGGCCTACGGTTGGGTTGTTGGCTACAATAACACCTTCGCTTAGGGTAGGGAAGTAGTAGCCTTCAATCGTCCCGTTTTCATCCCATACCATGGCTTTTTCCCAATGCTGGCTGAGGCGGCTTATACGGTCTTCGCTAAATACTGTTTGGTCGAAAGCCAGAACGGTGGCCTTATCATTTTCTTGCAAAGGCCTGATGTAAGTAGCGTCGTAATCCAGGTCCAAGGGTTCGCCTTGCATCCAAACAAAATCCATTTCGTCGATAAAGCCGAGCTTGCGGTATACCGGCTGCCCTAGGGGAGTAGCCACCAAGTAAATGGTTTCAAAATCAGCTAAAATATTTACCAGGCTTTGGGTGATAAAAGCGCCCACGCCTTTTTTTCTATGCTCTGGGTGGGTAATAATGTGGGCCAACCAGGCAGTGTCTGCATGGCGGATAGCAGCCCCAACACCAACAATTGTATCGCCCTCCATAATTTTAATTGGCGAGCATTGGGGCGAGTTTAAATAATACTCGTAATGCGGGGTAATGTCGGTCCAGTCGGGGGGATTAAGGCCCGGCAGGTATGATAAATCAGCAGCGGTGAAGGGGAGGGATTGCATGGGGCTAAATTAATTCAAAATGTATAATCAATTCATAATGCATAATTCATAATGCATAATGAAAGGTGAAGTCAATCACCTAGCGGTTACTGAATAGTTTTCTTAGCCAAGATTTTTTTTACTGCATCATCAAACCTATCGGCAAGCATCAGGTATTCTTCTGTCCATCCGTTAGAGATAGAAAGCTCTTGAAAAGTTGAAGTTGGTGCGAAATGGATTGCCAGTTCTTCTATAACCACATTTTCGTTTCTTTTTAAGCCATCAATACTGCTATCAATCATTTGTGTCAATTCTTCAATAGTATTAAAGTGTGTCCATGATACATCGGTTTCTGAATTGATTTTACTTCTAATGATTGTCAGTATTTCTATTATCTCGGTGTGCTTGTCTATCATTATCCCCCAATATAACACAAAACCAAAAAAAGTCAATAGGGCTTTTGATAACTTGAATAAACATTCGCTCATTATCTAATTAGCTTATTATCTCATTATCCTATATTTGCAGTTATGGCAAAACTATTAGAAGGCAAAGTAGCGCTGGTAACGGGCGCATCGCGCGGTATAGGCCGCGGTATAGCTAACAAGTTAGCAGAGCATGGCGCAACGGTATGTTTTACGTACCTATCGTCGGTTGAAAAAGGGCAGGAGCTGGAGAACGAGCTGAAAGCCCAAGGGGTAAATGCGAAAGGTTTCAGGTCGGACGCATCGGACATGAAGCAGGCCGAAGAGCTTATTACCGCCATTGCTGCCGAATTTGGAACAATAGACATTGTAGTGAACAACGCAGGCATTACCCGCGACAACCTGTTGATGCGCATGAGCGAGGAACAATGGGACGAAGTAATCCGCATAAACTTAAAATCGGTTTTTAACGTTACAAAGGCCGTGCAAAGGCCAATGCTTAAACAACGCTCGGGCAGTATTATCAATATCAGCTCGGTAGTGGGGCGCAGCGGCAACGCAGGCCAGGCTAACTACGCAGCAAGTAAAGCGGGCATGTTGGGTTTTACCAAAAGCATAGCGCGCGAACTTGGCAGCCGCAGCATACGTTGCAATGCGGTGTGCCCCGGGTTTATTGAAACGGAAATGACGGGCGAACTGGACAGCAAAATGACTGATGCATGGGTGGAGCAAATTCCCCTAAAGCGCATGGGCACGGCTGATGATGTAGCTAATTTGGTGCTGTTTTTGGCGTCGGACCTTTCGACGTATATTACAGGCCAAACTATTAACGTGGATGGTGGGATGCAGACTATTTAACTGATAGATGATAACTGACAACTAACAGTTGTTTTAATGTAGATAATAAAGAACTTGAATATAACTTTTGAATACCCCGCGTGGTTGATTATTGTGTGTGCATTGGCCGGTGTTGGCTATGCCTTTGCCTTGTACTACCGCGACAAAGCAACTGCTGCCTTTGGCACCTGGGCGCAACGTGGCCTGTTTGCCCTGCGCACGGTGGCGGTGTTCTTTATATCGCTGCTGCTGCTTGGCCTACTGATTAAAACCAGCGGCAAAGAGGTGGAGAAGCCTATTATTGTTTTTGCCCAGGATAACTCACAGTCGATTGTTGGTGGGGCCGACTCTGCCTTTTACCGTAAGGAGTATGCCGATAAGCTGAAGGAGTTCTTCGAAAAGGCATCGGACAAATTCGACCTGAAGGTACTAAGCTTTGGCGACAAGGTGAGCGATAGCGAAACCCGCACCTTTGACTATAAAGAGAAGCAAACCGACATGTCGGGTATTGTGGATGAGATACAAAACCGTTATGCCAACCGCAACGTTGGGGCGGTGATATTGGCATCGGACGGTATATTTAACCGCGGCAGCAGCCCTGTGTATGCGGCCGAGAAGCTGAACTTTCCCTTTTACACCATAGCCCTTGGCGACACTACTGTTAAAAAGGATTTGGCCATAGCATCGCTAAACTATAACCGTACGGTATTCCTTGGTAACAGCTTCCCTATAGAGGTGGTGGTTGATGCCAAAAAGCTGCGTGGCAAATCGTCTATACTAACGGTTAAAAAAGGCGACCAAACGGTATTTACGTCTAACGTAACCATTCCCGCTGATGCCTATACCACTACGGTGCCTATTTTGCTTGATGCCAAAGAAAGCGGCGTAAACCGCTACCGCATTGCACTTAGCTTGGTAGAGGGCGAAACCAACGTATACAACAACGTAGCCGATATATTTGTAAACGTGCTGGATAGCCGCGAAAAGGTGCTGATACTGGCTGCATCGCCACACCCTGATATTGCCGCCCTGAAGAACGCCATAGAGAGCAACGAGAACTACGAAGTGGAAGTAGGCTTGGGTAACGACTTTATAGGTTCGCTTGCCAGCTATAGCCTGGTAATAATGCACCAGTTGCCCTCTAACCAAAATATGGGCACCCGCTTTACCGATGAACTTACGGCAAAATCATTACCGGTGCTGTACATACTGGGCGGGCAAACCAATACCATACAGTTTAACAAGCTGGGGGCGGGTGTTAGCATTACCGGCAGCCGCATAGGCTCTGTAAACGATGTGCAGCTGAGCATTGCCCCTAACTTCTCATACTTTACCCTAAACGACGAAACACGTAAGGCTCTGCCGCTGTTCCCGCCGCTGCAATCGCCGTACGGAACATACGGTATTACCACATCGGCATCGGTGTTGGGTTACCAGCAGATAGGCACCGTAAAAACCGAGAACCCTTTGGTGCTCTTTAACGAGGTTAACGGCCGCCGCACAGGTGTTATTGCCGGCGAAGGCCTGTGGCGCTGGAGGCTCGAAGACTTCCAGAATAACCAAAGCCACACGCTGTTTAACGAGTTTGTGGGCAAGGTGGTGCAATACCTTTCTGTTAAAGAGGATAAGAGCTATTTCCGCGTAAGTGGTAAAACCATTTTTAACGAGAATGAGCCTATCATTCTTGATGCCGAACTATACAACCAAAGCTACGAGCTGGTTAACACACCTGATGTGGACCTGACCATTAGCAATGCCGAGGGCAAAGCCTTTAGCTACCGCTTTAGCAAAACCAGCAATGCCTACCGCCTAAATGCGGGCCAGTTGCCTCCGGGCGAGTATAAATACACCGCCCGCGTTAAGCTGGGCGATAAAGCCTACAGCAAGGCCGGCAGCTTTAGCATTGCCGCTATTAAGGTAGAGCTTACCAATACCGTAGCCGACCACCGCCTGCTATACACCCTAGCGCAGAAAAAGGGCGGCAAAATGTACTATCCTAAACAGTTAGACAATCTATTAGCCGACTTGGAGAAACGTGAGGATATTAAGCCTGTATCGTACACCCAAAAACGCCTTGACGACCTTATAAACCTACGCTGGATATTCTTTATCCTGCTGGGCTTATTGGCTACTGAATGGTTTATCCGTAAGCGGAATGGGGCTTATTAATTAGTAGTCTAAGGTCAGTTATTTATTGGTTCTAAGTTTAGAATATCTTCGTGTGTTTTGTTGAAAGGTAAAGCCATTTAAAGTTCACTAAACATTTACAATAAATTTCATGAAGGATATACTTAAATCATAAATTAATTCTGCGTCTTGCTTATTAATGCTATCGTCATGTTTAGCATGCTCATTTTGATATTTTGAATAATATTCCAATAGTGTGTGAAACATATTTCTGATATGAGAACTATTTCCATTCACTTTTAAATATTGTCCTAATTCTGACACCTGTTTCTCTAGAGGTTTCTGATTATTTAATTTTTCTTTCAATAATAGTTCTATAGCTAATCTCAAATCATCTATTAAATTTCTCTGATAAATACCTTTTTCGTATTTATCAACTGCCGATAAAAATAAAATATGGGATTTAGAATATTTAGAAAGCCAATGTTCTAGTGGGGCATTAGCTAAATTAAAAGATACTGAATTATCACCATCTATTAATTTAAGGGTTTCTAAAACTATAGTTGTAATCATAACAGTTGGCCCTCCTTCAATATACCAACATCCAACATCACTTTGTTTTGATAATAACCAAAATTTAGCCTTAATACAATTATCCTCCCAACCTTTTGGTTTAGAAAATATTAAGGCATATACTGCGAAACAAGTACTAAGGATATCAGGGTTGGTATCTATTGACTCAATTTTCCATCCTCCAGAAATCTCTTGGTTTTCTTGAATATACTTTGAGGCATTTTCAATTATTTCATTAGATTGTGTTATTG
>JAIXUZ010000354.1 GCA_027483285.1 Bacteroidota bacterium | reverse complement strand
AACTACAAGGCCGAGGCTGATGGAGTAACGGTAGACAAGATTATTAGCCAGTTGATGAACTAATGAGTGCCCGTTGGCAGGCATATTTACTACTTGTACTGCCGGTACTGCTCTGTTCAGGTATACTATCAGCCCAAAACAAATACAGGGTCTTTTTTAAGGATAAACAAACCACGTTTAACCCTTATACCTACTTTGATGTGAAAGCCATTGACAGGCGCATTAAAGGGGGAATCTCATTGGTAGATAGTACCGACTTTCCTGTTAATCAAACCTATATAAATAAAGTAGCGGCGTTGGCTGATAGTATGCGCCCCGCCAGCCGCTGGTTTAATTGCACAGCGGTATTTACCGATGCAACCCGTGCTGATGAAATAGCGAAGCTTCCGTTTGTAAAGACGGTGCAGCTAATTCATCCTGATTTTCCAAGGCCATTGGCATCGGTAGACTTTGATACCACCGTTAGAACAAGCCTGAGTAAGCTGCTAACCATGCAAATAGATATGCTGCAAGGCAGTAAGTTTATTGATAAAGGTTTTGATGGGAAGGGTCTGCGGATAGCCATACTGGATGCGGGCTTCCCCACAGTAGATAAGAACCCTGTGTTTAAGCATATACGCGATGATAAGCGCATTATAGCCACCTACGATTTTTGTAAGGATAAGGAAAATGTGTACGGCTATAACCCACACGGTACCATGGTTATGGCCTGTATCGGTGGTAAAATAGACGGTAAAAATATTGGCCTGGCAACAGGTGCCAGCTTTTTATTGGCCAGGACAGAAAGCCCCGGGTATGAGATATATTCAGAAGAGGAAGACTGGCTTGCCGCTGCCGAATGGGCCGATAAAAATGGGGCTGATATAATAAACAGCTCGTTAGGGTATACCAACGATTTATACTTTAAAAGCCAGATGGACGGGCGGCATAGCATTATCAGCAAGGCCGCTACCATGGCGGTAAAGAAAGGCATATTGGTAGTTAATGCAGCAGGTAATGAGGGTGATGGTAAATGGAAGATTGTGGCTACGCCGGCCGATGCGGATAGCGTGTTAAGCGTAGGTGGTGTTGACCCTAATAAATGGTACCACTCATCGTTCAGCTCTTACGGGCCAAACCGCGATAAGAAGATGAAGCCCAATGTATGCGCGGCAGGCACTGTTGCCAGCATGGGCATACGCAATATTGAGCAGGTATCGGGTACATCATTCGCCAGCCCGCTTACGGCAGGTTTTGCTGCTTGCGTATGGCAAATGCACAGCGACTGGAAGAATACCGATGTGTTTGAGAACATCCAAAAGAGTGGAAGCCTTTACCCTTATTATGACTATGCCCACGGCTTTGGCATACCGCAGGCGAGTTATTTTACTGATGGTGTTAACGAAGTTGAGCCAACGTTTATAATGGAGCCTAATGATGCTTTTCCTGATGATTCGCTGATAACAAACAGGCTTACCTATTTACATGCAAATATAGATACGGCATACTTTGATAGTGGATTGAAACTTAGGGACAGGCTGATGTTTTATCATGTGCAAAATACAGAAGGCTATCTAGACCGTTATTATGTAATTGAGGTGGAGAGCAAGCTTCCGTTATATTTTGAAACAGCAGATTTGAATAAAGGCGAGGTATTAAGGATACACTTTAGAGGTTATACCTGGGAATATATAAAACCCGATTAGGTTATGAAGAGACTTACACTAATAGTATTATATATAGGCATTGCACTGAATAGCAACGCCCAGCGGGAATTAGTATCAGAGAGCCCGGCAGCCGATACCACTACCGAAACCGTAGGCCCCAACCTGAAGAACTTTGCACAAGTGTTTTATGGGTATGGCAATTTTATTGGCAATTCACGGCCGGAAGCGGCTATAAGGGCAACCAGCTACCACCTTACCGTAGGGGTTCGGTATAAACGCAAAATAAGCGAGTTTTATTCGCTGGGTGGAGATATAGCATGGGTGAACAATACCTATGCCCTAAAGCAGCAAGATGGCAAACGGGTGCCCGATACCATCCTACATAAAAAAGAGCGCCTAAGCTGGATGTATTTTAGTGCATCGGTCTACAACCGGTTTAATTTTGCCAAACGTGGCAATGTAATGGGTACCTATTTAGATATTGGCGCTGAGGCTGGTTACAGTTTTATGTTTACCCATTTTTATTATGACAGGGCTGATGATGGACGGTCTATAAAAACCCGTGTACGCGGCCTTGATTACTACCAGCCATTCTATTATGCCGCTTTTGTAAGAGTAGGGAAAGACAGGCTGGCACTATCGTGCTCATACAGGATATCTGATTTGTTCAAGCCTAAGTATAATTACAAAGAACTGCCGCCCCTCTGTTTATCGCTGCAATTATCGCTATATTGATAATATTAAGCACGGCTTTCTTATTCTACCACTACCACTTCGGCATCAGTAAGCATCGCATGCCCACTTAGCTTAAGGTATATCCGGGCCAGGGCCAGCACATCATTCTGGCAATACTTAATAATATTAGGCATATCATTATGCAGGTAATACGCCTCGTATATCTTACTGCCATCAAGCGCTGCTTTGGGCGATTCAATCCCCAAAATAGTAGCGAGCAAATCTAACGATACAAAGCTTTTAATATCGCCAAACTTCCACAACTGCATGGTGTCAATATGCTTTACCTCCCAGCTTTTTAAGCCCTGTAGCCTTAGCAACTTGGGCAGCTTAAGGTTGTTAACCAGCATGCGGCGACCCAAATAAGGGAAGTCGAACTCCTTGCCGTTGTGCGCAGCCAGGCGGTGTTTGCGCTGGTTAAAGTGCTTGTCGAGCAAGGCGGTAAAATCACTCAATAGCTCAGCCTCATCTTGCCCCGCAAACGATTTGATACGGAAGGTGCGTTGCCCATCGCGCATTACCATAAACCCAACCGATATGCAGATAATTTTTCCAAACTCGGCATAAATGGCAGCGCGGGGGTAAAGCTCTTCGGGCGACTCGTTATTGCGGGCAAGGTAGCCTGCTTTAGTGTCCCAAAAGGCTTTCCAGTTATCGGGCAGCGAGTTATAATCCTTAGCAGCCGCCACGGTTTCAATATCTAAAAATAATATGTCCTCGGGTTT